>MHUS01000001.1:0-922 GCA_001823505.1 Candidatus Yonathbacteria bacterium RIFCSPHIGHO2_01_FULL_51_10
GGCCGCGGCTCACGGACGGGATCATTGTCGATGTGCGCGGGGCAACCCTTGAACGCGTTCGTGTATTTGAGGGGACGCACCCCTTTCCGTCAGCAGTGAATGTTCTCGCGGCTCAGTCGGTGCGAGATCTCATTACCGGTCTTGATGAGCACGACCTCGTTCTCACGGTCATTTCCGGCGGAGGATCCGCGCTCTTGTGTCTGCCGCACGACATGTCATGCGAGACGCTTGCGCAGATAACGCACGCGCTCATGGAAAAGGGCGCAACGATCGAGGAGCTCAACACGGTGCGTAAGCACCTCTCGGATATCCAAGGAGGGCAATTCGCGAAGCTTGCGTATCCTGCGCGCATCATCTCACTTATTTTTTCTGATGTGCCGGGGGACGACATCGCAACGATCGCGTCAGGTCCGACCGTGCGTGATATCACCACGCAAGAAGATGCGGAGCGTATTCTTGCACATTATGATGTGCTTACGCTCTGCGCACTGCCCAACTGTGTGGTAGCAGAAACTCCCAAAGAAGAAAAATGGTTTGAACGTGTCGATAACATTCTCGTTCTTACCAACACGACCGCGCTTGAAGCAATGAAGCATGAAGCAGAAGCGCGCGGGTATCACGCGGAGATACGGTCGACGACACTTGAGGGTGAAGCGCGGGATGTAGGAGCTCGTCTTGCGCAAGATGCGCAGGCAGACCACACAGTGCTTCTCTATGGCGGAGAGACAACAGTGACGGTCTCAGGGCACGGGAAGGGTGGCAGAAACCAAGAAGTGGTGTTGGGAGGACTTTTTTTCCTCAGGAAATCCACAGTTTTAGTTGCAGGCGCATCCGATGGGTGGGATAATAGTGATGTTGCAGGAGCAATGGGAGACGAAGCTCTTTTTCTCGAAGCGAAACATCAAGGAGCAGATCCGGAGCT
>MHUS01000001.1:938-6770 GCA_001823505.1 Candidatus Yonathbacteria bacterium RIFCSPHIGHO2_01_FULL_51_10
CTTAAGGAGAATAACGCGTATGAATTTTTCTCTCGATTTGGAGGGCATTTGGTGACGGGGCGGCGGGGGACGAACGTTTCGGACCTCTATTTTACTATTACGACGTAATTTTGCCCATGGATCTTTCATGAATTTTATTGAAAACAAAGATACGCAAAATATTCTCTGGTTCGACCAGATCTCAAACGACGACGTGGCGTTCGTGGGAGGTAAGAATGCGTCACTGGGGGAGATGTACAATTTTCTTACGCCGCTTGGTATCCGTATCCCGAATGGATTTGCGATCACGGCACATGCGTATCGCACCTTTGTGCACGAGTCAGGGTTGAGCGAGCGGATCAGAGGATTCCTCGAGGGACTTGATACGAATGACATCAAAGATCTCCAAGAGCGCGGCAAGAATATCCGCGCGGCGTTTCTTGAGGTTGAGATCCCAAAAAAAATGGAGGAAGATATTCGTCGCGCGTACCGCGACCTCTCAAAGGGATACAAGATGGAGAAAGTCGATACGGCAGTACGTTCGTCCGCAACGGCAGAAGACCTCCCCGGAGCATCGTTCGCCGGAGAGCATGAAACATTTCTCAATATAGCGGGCGAAGATGAAGTGCTTGCCGCGGTGCGCAAGGCGTTCGCCTCACTTTTCACCGATCGCGCGATCTCATACCGCGTGGACAAAGGGTTCGATCATTTTTCCATCGCGCTTTCCGTTGGGGTGCAGAAGATGGTGCGCTCAGACCTTGGGTGCTCGGGGGTCATGTTCACCCTTGATACCGAGACCGGATTTCGTAATGTCGTTGAGATCAGCAGTTCATGGGGCTTGGGTGAAATGATCGTGCAGGGCAAGGTAACCCCTGACGAATTTTTGGTATTTAAGCCGGCGCTCCGCAATGGCTATCGTCCCATCATCAAACGCGCGCTCGGCGAGAAGAAGACAAAAATGATCTATCAGAAGGGCGCGAACCCGGTCCGCGAGGTGACCGTAGGGATCAAAGAACGCAAGCGATTTACCTTAACTGAGGATGAAGTGCTCACGCTTGCGCGCTGGGGCATGATGATCGAGGAGCACTACTCAAAACGCGCGGCGAAGGATGTACCTATGGATATGGAGTGGGCCAAGGACGGTGCTACGGGAGAGCTCTTTATTGTGCAGGCGCGCCCTGAGACCGTGCAGGCGGAACGTAATCAATTTGAGCTCACCGAGTACAAACTCAAAGAAGAAGGCGAAGTATTGATCGAGGGCATTTCGGTGGGGACGAAGATCGTCTCGGGCAAGACCCGCACGATCCTCTCTCCGCGCAAGCTCGCGTCTTTCAAAGACGGGGAAATATTGGTGACGGAGATCACCGACCCCGACTGGGAGCCGATCATGAAGCGCGCATCGGCGATCATTACCGAGAAGGGCGGGCGTACATCACATGCGGCGATCGTTTCGCGCGAGTTGGGTATTCCTGCGGTGATCGGCGCAGCGGGAGCGATCAACAAGCTTAAGCCGGGGACCGAGGTAACCGTGGATACGTCATCGGGCAGTGTCGGGCGCGTATATCGCGGGAAGCTTGCTTGGGAGAAGAACACGTACAATGTCGAGGCGCCCCCTCAGACCGCCCCCTCAGTGTCACTCAACGTCGGCAATCCGGAAGAAGCCTTCGTGCACTCGTTCCTTCCCCACAAGGGCGTCGGCCTCGCACGCGAGGAGTTCATCATTGCCTCGCACATCAAAGTGCATCCACTCGCCCTCATCAACTACAAGAGCATCAAAGACGCGAAGCTCAAGCGGCAGATCGCGGCACTTACGGAAGGGTATGAAGACAAGACGGAGTTCTATATAGAGAAGCTTGCCCAGGGGATCGCCACAATTGGCGCCGCCTTCTCGCCGTATCAGGTGATCGTGCGCTTTTCTGATTTCAAAACGAACGAATATCGCGCGCTCTTGGGAGGTGCACTCTATGAACCTGAGGAAGAGAATCCCATGATCGGCTGGCGTGGCGCATCACGATACGCACACCCGAACTTTGAAGCGGCGTTTCGACTTGAGTGCAAGGCCGTCAAGCGCGTCCGCGAGGTGTTCGGTATCGCCAATGTGCAGGTCATGGTGCCGTTCTGCCGCACACCGGAGGAGGGCAAGCGTGTGCTTGAGGTCATGGAAAGCGAAGGTCTTGTGCGCGGACAGAACGATCTCAAGGTATACGTCATGTGCGAGATCCCGACGAATGTATTGCGCGCCGATGAGTTTCTCGATATC
Organism: Candidatus Yonathbacteria bacterium RIFCSPHIGHO2_01_FULL_51_10; assembly: GCA_001823505.1. Classification (GTDB taxonomy): domain Bacteria; phylum Patescibacteriota; class Minisyncoccia; order Phycocordibacterales; family UBA1539_B; genus 2-01-FULL-51-10. The sequence goes on from MHUS01000001.1 coordinate 3,178, forward strand.
TTTGACGGCTTTTCGATCGGTTCAAATGATCTCGCGCAGCTCACCTTGGGTCTTGACCGCGACTCAGCGCTCGTAGCACCGATCTCCAACGAAAATGATCCCGCGGTGAAGGCGCTGGTTACGCAGGCGATCGCCGCGTGCAAGCGCCGCGGGAAGTACATCGGGTTTTGTGGGCAGGCACCGTCTGACTATCCCGACTTCCTGCGTTTCCTTATCACACAACATATTGATTCCGTGTCGCTTAACCCTGACTCGCTTATCCCCATGCTCTTTGAGGTCGCCAAAGAGGAAAAGGCTGTCGGTGTGTTGCCCGGCACACAGGAGGAACAAGCACCACAGGTGGCATGAGCGGCACTTAATTGATACATTCTCAACATGCGCATTGACCAAGCTATTGCAACAGAGATCCGTGATTCTCGCGGAACGCCAACTATCGAAGTGACGCTTCGCAGTGGCGATCTTTCGGTACGCGCATCCTCCCCCGCGGGCAAGAGCACCGGTCGCAAAGAAGCGCACGAGAAGCGTGATGCGGACGGCAAAGGTGTGTCAGACGCGATCAGGGGATTACGAGAAGTCGTCTTCCCACGCCTTGAGGGAGAGCGATTCGCGTTCCCCAATGACATCGACAAACTGCTTCTGGAGCTTGATGGGACGGAAGACAAGAGTCATCTGGGGAGCAACGCGACCCTTGCGGTGAGTATTGCGGGGACCAAGCTTGGTGCGGCGCTCTCGGGGCTACCTCTGTGGAAATTCATCGGTGCGCACTCAGGAGCAACTCCGGGGTTGCCGCGGCTTTATATGAATGTGCTCAACGGCGGCGCACATGCGCGATTCGGCATGCCGTTCCAGGAATATATAATTGTTGCGGGCGGGGATTCCCTCGCGCACTCATACGAAGCCGCGACGCGTGCGTTCTGGAAATTGGGGGATGTGGTCAAACGTGAGGCAGGGGAGGTCCCCTTGGGGGACGAGGGTGGGTACGCACCGGCATCAGATGACTTTGAACTTCCGTTCAGAGTCATCAAAGAAGTTATTGAGGGTGATCGTGATTTGTCCATTGCCATCGACGCGGCAGCAACTGAGATGTATCACGATGGACGATATAAGGTTGGGCGCGACACGTGTGACCGAGAGCACTTGATGGGGCTTTACGAAAGCATTGTGAGAAAATTCGGTGTCATGAGCATCGAGGACCCTTTTGCGGAAGATGACATTGAAGGATTCCAAGTGATGACACGCACGCTGGGGAAGGAGATTCTTGTTGTGGGTGATGATCTTACGACAACCAACGCCAAGATCGTTAGCGGGATGGCCGATCTTCGTGCCGCGAATGCCATGATTGTGAAGCCCAACCAGATCGGCACATTGATGGAAGTGTATCGTGCCGCAGGGATCGCCAAGACAGCAGGTTGGGAACTCATTGCGTCACATCGATCAGGGGAAACAGAGGATGCGTTCATTGCGGATCTTTCCGTGGGACTTGGCTGTTACGGTATCAAGGCTGGAGCACCCACCCAGAAGGAGCGCGTTGCCAAGTATGATCGACTGGTCGAGATCGAGAAGGAGTTTCTCTATTAGCGACGTAGCGCGAGCGAAATGAGAAACAAACGAAGCGAAGTCTCTCATTTCCGAGCCGAGGAGCTAATATGTTTAATATTAATAATATGCGAGTCATCTATTTTTATAATGAAGAGTGGGAGAAAGGGTTCATCGCCAAGAAACTCCCGGAGCATCAGTTTGTTTTTTACGCTGCTCCCATTGAGGCGCATCTCGATGTGCGTGACGCCGACGCGGAGGTGCTTTCCATATTCGTGAAAACACGCGTTGACGGCGCGGTCATGGATCGCTTCCCGCGACTCAAGCTTATCGCGGCACGCTCAACGGGGTTTGATCACATTGATGTTGCGGAGGCGGCACGACGCGGCATCACCGTAGTGAGTGTTCCTGCGTACGGCGAGAATACCGTGGCGGAGTTTGCGCTCGCGCTCATGCTCGCGCTTTCGCGCAAGATCCGCGACGCGTCACATCGTATGTACGATGAGCACCTCTTTTCCCAGGAAGGGCTCCGCGGGTTTGACCTCAAAGGCAAAGTGCTTGGCGTCATTGGCACGGGGCGTATCGGTCAGCAAGTCATCAAGATGGCGCGCGGCTTTGATATGAATGTCGTCGCGAATGATCCATTTCCCAAGGATGGGATCGATGGGGCCCTTGGATTTTCGTACGTTTCACTTGACGATCTTTTCTCTCAAGCGGATGTCATTACACTGCATGCACCGCACAACGAACATACGCACCATATTATTAACAAAAATACCCTACCGAAACTAAAGCGCGGCGTGTATATTGTGAACACCGCCCGCGGCGGTCTTATCGAAACGCTCGCACTGGTCAGGGGACTTGATGAGGGAATCATCGGCGCCGCGGGCCTTGATGTTTTTGAACTTGAAGAGTATCTCGGTGCGGGGGAGAAGAATGTTCTCATCCCTGACGAGACGGCGCCTGAGAATGTCCGCACACTCTTGGGGAATCATTATTTGATCGAGCACCCTCGGGTGATCGTTACCCCGCACAACGCATTCAATACTCTTGAGGCGGTGGAGCGCATCCTTGATACCACCGCGGAGAATATTCGTTCATTTGCCGCGGGGACCCCACAAAACATTGTAAACGTTGGGTCGTAATCCCGGTCACTCTACAGCAAAAATGCGTTGACGGAACATGAAGAACGGGGTATACTTGCCGACATATATGAAAGTCATCTTTAAATGGATCATTAGTGCACTCTCCATCCTCCTTGCGGCATACGCTCTGCCTAAGCTTGGCCTTCCCGGCATTGTTGTGGATAGTTTCTATACCGCGCTCATCGTTGCGCTTGTGTTGGGGCTGCTCAATCTCACCCTCAAACCGATTCTCGTTATTCTCACGCTTCCCATCAACCTCATTACCCTCGGACTTTTCACTCTCGTCATCAACGGATTTTTATTTTGGTTCGTCGCAACTATCGTGAGTGGATTTCATGTTGACGGATTCCTCGGTGCTATCGTCGGCGCACTCTTTGTATCACTGGTAAGTACGATCGGCCATAAACTTGTCGATCCCGCATCATGAAGATCGTCACTCACAACGGCGATTTCCACTCCGACGAACTCCTTGCTGTTGCCGCGCTGCGCATATACTACGGGCGTGAGCAGTGTGAGATCATACGCACACGCGACCCTGAGGTGATCGCGACGGGGGATGTGGTCGTGGATATCGGTTATGTCTATGATCCGGAGACGAAACATTTTGATCATCACCAAAAAGAAGGCGCGGGCGTACACGACAACGGAATCCCACATTCTTCACTCGGACTTGTCTGGAAACACTACGGGGAGCTTATTTGTGGCGACAGCGAGTCAGCGCGTATTGTAAAAGAAAAGATCGTATATCCCATTGATGCCGCTGATAACGGTATTTTAGTATTCGCGCAAACCCGCAATGATGTTTTCCCTTATATTTTTCACAGTCTTGTTGCTTCACTCCGTCCCACATGGAAAGAGATCGAGGAAGGAACCCGCACGCACGACGCAGGTTTCTTTGAGGCGCTTGAGCTC
>MHUS01000002.1:0-1437 GCA_001823505.1 Candidatus Yonathbacteria bacterium RIFCSPHIGHO2_01_FULL_51_10
TCCTCAGACCTCTCGCAAAGACCGCATTGCGCGCAAGGTCGTGGGGCTTATCTTTCCTCAGACCTCTCGCAAAGACCGCATTGCGCGCAAGGTCGTGGGGCTTATCTTCTGGCAGGAGACCTTGGATGAGAGCTCCCTTGATCTTCCTGCACTCACTGAGCAGGTGAAGAAGCTGGGAGATCCCGTAGCGGGCGCACTCCTTGCGACAGAAGGCGATGCGCGCAAAGACCTTATTTTTGAGGCGGAGGTGCAGTACGAAGGAGCAAAAGATCTTGTGCGCGAGGCCAACGAGCTCGTGCGAAATTTTGAAGAAGAATTGCTCCGCGTACGCCTTGAAGACACCATGCACGAGCTTAAGCGCGCGGAGCATGGGGGGAAAGAGGGGGACGCGCGGACGCTCTGGGAAAAATTCCGTGACCTCTCCGCAAAGCTTAACCATTTAAAAAAGATAGAGTAAAAATTTTAAAAAGAGGGTATTTTATTAACACAACAGGTACAATAACAACATAATCTATGGCGAAAGCATCAGACAAAAAGAAGAAAAAGGTTGTGAAAAAGGCCGGTAAGGCGTCTGCAAAAAGCGGCAAGAAACCTGCCCGCTCGCGTGCTCGCGTGACCGCCAAGTCGCACCCAAAGAAAAAAGCATCAGTGTCTCGTGCCAAGCCTGCAAAAAAAGTACCTGCAAAAAAGACCGCCAAGGTCGCAAAGAAAACACCTGTGAAAAAAGTTGCCGTCGTCCGCCCCGCACCGGCGCCTAAGGTCAAGGTGTCGCGCAAGCGCCAGGCGCTCCACGAGCGCGCGACCCTCATGATCTCCAAGGGCAAAGAGCGCGGCTTCATCACCTACGATGAGATCCTCAAAGAATTCCCCCACATTGAGGACGACGTACTGTTCTTAGGTGAGCTCTACGAGCGCTTCGCCGAGAGCGGTGTTGACGTGCTTGAAGGTGGCGATCTGCTTGACGTTGAGCCGGAAAAGGAGGTCACCGGACGCAAGTACTCCTACGGCCGCAGTGATTCCCCGTATGACTCGATCCAGATGTATCTCAAGGAGATCGGGCGCTACCCGCTGCTCTCGGCCTTTGAGGAACGTGAACTTGCCAAGCGCATCCAGCAAGGGGATGAGGAAGCAAAGAAATTGCTTGCTCGGGCGAACCTCCGCCTCGTGGTCTCCATCGCAAAGAAATACGTCGGGCGCAGTGCCGACTTGGCCCTCCTCGACCTCATCCAAGAGGGAAGCCTCGGTCTCTTTAAGGCGGTGGATAAATTTGAGTGGGAGAAAGGATATAAGTTCTCAACCTATGCAACGTGGTGGATCCGCCAGTCGATCACCCGTGCGCTTGCCGACCAGTCCCGCACGATCCGTATCCCGGTGCACATGGTGGAGACGATCGCCAAGTACAAACAGGTGGTTCGCCGCTTGAGTCAGGACCTAGGC
>MHUS01000002.1:1450-18602 GCA_001823505.1 Candidatus Yonathbacteria bacterium RIFCSPHIGHO2_01_FULL_51_10
CGAGATCGCTACCGAGATGGGGATCGACGTGGAGCGTGTGTACATGATCGAGAAGATCGACCAGAGCACGGTGTCGCTTGAGAAGCCGATCGGGGACGACGACGAAAACTCAACACTCGGTGAGTTCATCGCCGATGAAAAGATCCTCTCGCCTGATCAGGAGTCCTCGCACCGCATTCTCTCGGACCAGATCCGCGAAATATTGGAAGATCTTTCTCCCAAGGAGCGCGAGATCTTGGAACTTCGCCATGGACTCAAAGACGGCGTGATGCATACTCTTGAAGAAGTAGGGGCGAGCTTCGGCGTGACCCGCGAGCGTATCCGCCAGATCGAGGCCAAGGCACTCGAAAAGATCCGCACGCATGCCAAGGCGGGAAGACTTAGAAACTACTAAGGACTTTCGCATTTGGCGAATTTCTTCGTTGTCTTCGTCGCGCAAACTCTCGCCGTAGCCTATAGTACGTCTCCAGTTTGCGCTCCTTGACGCCTCGAACTTCATCCAAATCCGCAAGTCCTTCATAGGTTGGTTGAAAAAATAAAAAGCCCGACTGATTAGGTCGTGACAAAATAAAATCCCCCGAACGAGTCGGGGGGGGGGGCTACAATTCGCTGACAATTATGTATGTGGTGGCGCCGCATATTCCAAGTGCCACACCTAGTGACATAAGGGGATTTGTTATTACCAATGACAGTATGCCAGCAACGATTCCTGTAATAATCGATAGTGGCGGCATAAGAAATATACTTATGCAAACCGCAAACACTGCTGTTTTTTTCATCGCAATCCTCCAGTGTAAGGAAACTGAATTTCGGTATAATTATACACCCAAAAATAAATCTTGTCAATATTTTGCAAACGTGCTAATCTAAAAGTCTTGACTGAAACATCAAAAAACATTGTAAATAAAGGTTTACCTCGCTCGGGCGCAGGCCTGTCTGCCGTCGGGGCAGGACTCACCGAGGAGCTCGTGCGCCACATTTCGGCGGTCAAGAACGAACCTGCATGGATGCTTGAAAAGCGCCTTGCGGCCTTTGAGCTGTATCAGAAAACGCCGATGCCGCGCTTTGGTCCCTCGCTTGCCGGTCTTGATCTTGAGAACATGATCTATTTCGTCGACCCGGATGCTCCCGAGACAGACAAGTGGGCGGAAGTGCCCAAGGACATTGCCGACACATTCGAGAAGCTCGGCATCCCCAAGGCCGAGCGTGAATACCTGGGCGGCGTTGGTGCGCAGTATGACTCGGGCGTGGTGTATCACCGGCTCAAGCAGTCGCTCGCGGACAAGGGCGTCATTTTTGAGAACATGGACGTCGCGCTAGAGAAGTATCCCGACCTCGTACAGAAATATTTTATGACCGACTGCGTGCCCGCCAAGGAGCACAAGTTCACGATGCTCCACGGTGCGGCGTGGAGTGGTGGCACGTTTATCTATGTCCCCAAGGGAGTGAAAGTTGACCTGCCGCTTCAAGCGTATTTCCGTATGAACCGCGAGCGGTCCGGTCAGTTCGAGCACACGCTTATCATCGCCGACGAGGGATCGGAGATAGAGTACATCGAAGGGTGCTCTGCGCCGAAATATAATTTCTCATCGCTTCATGCCGGATGCGTGGAGCTCTTTGTGCATGAAGGGGCAAAAATGAAGTATGTGAGCATTGAGAACTGGTCGCTTAATACCTACAATTTAAATACCAAGCGTGCGATGGTGGACCGTGACGGCGAGATCAAATGGGTGAACGGCAACATGGGCTCGGGTGTCACGATGCTCTATCCATCATCGGTGCTCCGCGGTGAAGGCGCGCGCGCGGCAAACATCGGCCTCGTGATCGCAGGCAAGGGACAGATCCAGGACACGGGCGGCAAGACGCACCACCTCGCACCCAACACGACCTCGACCATTTATTCAAAATCAATCTCCAAAGACGGTGGCGTGGCGAATTATCGTGGACTCATTAAAGTGGCGCCCGAGGCGGTCAATACGCGCTCCTCGCTCGTCTGCGACTCACTTCTTCTTGATGGTGCTTCACAGGCCAACACATTCCCCGCGGTGGAGAATGCGAACGATCAGGTGGAGATCAGTCACGAAGCGCGCATCGGCCGCATCGGCGAAGACGAAATTTTTTATCTCAAATCTCGTGGCCTCTCCGAAGGCGATGCGATTCGCTTGGCAGTCAATGGCTTTGCAAGCCCGATCGTCAAAGAACTCCCGCTTGAGTATGCGCTGGAGTTGAACAAGCTTATAAACCTTGAAATGGGGGAGTAGGGGGCGACCCGCAGATTGAGCGACCTGCTTTGTCGCCGCCTGCGCTCCTCCCTCATCGTACCATTCGGTACGCCTCGGTTCGGTGCTCGGCGGCTTCGCGCAGCTCATCTTGATTTGCAACCCGCTGGGGGAGAATTTGACAACATGGTCTGGGGGGGGGTACCATATAGGGAGGTTTCTAACTAACCATTAACCACACGGAGAACCTTATGGAAAAACCCCCACATCGAGAAGAGTACGAGAACCTGCTTGTAAAGCAGGAACAAGAGCGTGCGGATCTGCGCGACGAAGCGCACGGCGAGGCACTTGCGATGAATCAGACGATTGGCGGGCACGAGCAGGAGACCAACGAACTCAAGGTGACTCCTGGGCCGCAGATCGAGAAGTCCGCGAGCCAAGAGAAGTTGAAGTACAAAATAATCAATCTTCCCAACGAAATGGTTGGCAAGCGGGTAGGGGAAGTGTATGAGTATCTTAAGAAAACCTACGGCGAAGAAAAACTTGCCAAGATTCCGGAACGTCTCGACATTCTACCCGTCAGTACTAGGTATGGTGGTGAGTTAAATTATTTTTTTGGCTCGTTTGCCGATAAAAATTATGCCATGACTGCTCGCTGGGTCAATGGCAGGTGGGATGATCAAGTAAGTTGGCCCACGACTGTTTTCAAGGAATACAACATCGTTCTCCTTGAGGATTGATCTTTGTATTTTGAAAACCCCGCGCTTGCGAAAGCGCGGGGTTTTTCTTTGGTTGCTAAAATGCTCATATTACGATATACTGAAAAACTAATGTCAATGTTGGATACGAAGGCAATAAAAAAGGATTTTCCTATATTTGAGCACGAGAAAGACCTCGTGTATCTTGATAGTGCCGCGACGTCGCAGACGCCACAGGTGGTGCTTGATGCGATGAATGGGTATTACACGAGCTTCCGCTCCAACATTCACCGCGGGCTCTACAAGATGGGAGAAGAAGCGAGTGAGGCGTATGAAAGTGCGCGAGCATCTGTCGCGCGCTTTATCGGCGCCGCGCCCGAGGAGATCGTTTTGACTAGTGGTGCCACGGCATCATCCAATATGCTCGTGCGGATGCTTGAAGAGTCAGGCTCAATTTTTCCAAGGACTCCCCTTGGATTCCAAGGGGAGTCCTTGGAAGATGAGATCGTCGCCACGGTGATGGAGCATCACGCGAGTCTGATTCCGCTCCAAGAACTTGCGAAGCGCGAAGGTCTTGCTATCAAGCTGGTTCCCGTAGGCCTAGCTTATGGGATTGATTACGATGCCGCAGAAAAACTCATTACACCAAAAACAAAGATCGTCGCGTGTGTCCTTGCAAGTAATGTCTTGGGCACGATAAACGATGTGCGCCGTCTCGCCGACCTCGCGCACAAAGTTGGCGCGCTAATGATCGTGGACGCGACAGAAGCTGTGGGGCATATTCCGGTGGATGTCAAAAAACTCGGCGCTGACTTTCTCTATTTTTCCGGACACAAAATGCTCGGGCCGACGGGTATTGGCGTGCTTTATGGGCGCAAAGACCTTTTGGAGGCCCTGCCTCCAAGTGTCTTTGGTGGGGGTATCGTAGAGAAGGTCACCGGCGAGAGTGCCACATGGACATCATCACCCAAGCGTTTTGAGGCAGGAACGCCAAATATCGCAGGTGCGATCGGTCTCGGCGCGGCGGTGGAGTATCTTGGAAAAGTGGGCGTAGAAAATATCCACGCGCATGTACGAGAGCTTACCTCATACGCATTTGAGAAGCTCGCGCAGATTCCGGGCATACATGTTTTTGCCGCACCCGTTGAACAAAATGTCGGCATCATTTCATTCACTATAGACGGCCTGCCCGCAGCTGCTACAGCGTTGCAGGCGGGCGTGCACCCTCACGATCTCGCGCAAATTGCCGGCGACAGCAATGTTGCTATCCGCGCCGGACACCACTGCGCCGCACCACTTATGCAGACACTCGGCGTCCCTGCTACTGCCCGCGCAAGTTTTTATTTGTATAATGAAAAGGCGGATATTGACGCGCTCATTGAAGCGATCAAAAAAGCACAAATGATGTTTGCAAAATAAAATGGACGAAGAGATTTACAAAGAAAATATTTTGGATCACAATCGCAACCCGCATAATCGGGAGGTGCTGGATGAGTATGATCTGCGTGGTGGGGGAACGAATCCGACGTGCGGGGATGAGCTTGAGCTTTTTGTGAAGCTTGGAGAAGATGGGAAGGTAACGCACGCGACGTTTTTGGGAAGTGGATGCGCGATAAGCCAGGCGGGCGCTTCAATGCTCACCGACAAGTTGAAGGGCCTGCCCGGCCAGGGAATGACTCTTGCAGGGCTGAAACTCTTGGCTCCGGGGGACATCTATAGTATGTTGGGGATTCACATCAGTCCCGGGCGGGTGAATTGCGCGCTCCTTGCGTATCGGGCGCTTAACGATGGATTAAAAAATGCCAAAGCTTGAAATAAAAAACATTTCTATAGAAACAGCCAGCAAGCGCGTCGTGGAAGACGTGTCGTTTGCGCTTGCCTCTGGCGAGGTGCATATCTTGATGGGGCCGAATGGTTCCGGTAAATCGAGCTTAGTTGGGGGGGTCTTCGGACATCCGAAATACAAGATCGTCGAAGGGTCACTTCTTTTGGACGGCGAGGATATCACCGCACTCCCTACGGAGAAAAAAGCGAAGCGGGGACTCTTTCTTTCGTTACAATATTTACCGTCGGTCGCGGGGGTGACGCTTGGTGCGTTTCTCCACCGTGCACACAAGGAATTGACGGGCGAGGTGGTTCCGGTACTTGAGTTTTATAAGCGTGCCGAGGGGATGGCGCAGGCGATCGGTATTGATCCGGCATTTTTAAAGCGTGACCTTAACTCGGGACTTTCCGGTGGCGAGAAGAAGCAATCAGAGATCTTGCAGCTTGCGGTGCTTGCGCCGAAGTTTGCGGTGCTTGATGAGATCGACTCCGGAGTGGATGTGGATTCGTTGGTGAAAGTATTTGCTGCCATCGAGCTTCTTCGCAAGCAAGGGACAGGGTTTCTTCTCATTACTCACTACCCGAATATTTTGGAGCGTATCACACCGGATGCGGTGCACATTATGAATCAGGGGAAAGTTGTCGCCTCGGGCGACGCAGAGCTCGCGCGCGAAGTAAGTGCGTCAGGGTTTAAAAATTACATCAAAGAATAAATTATCGGTATCATATGGTTATGAATGAACAAAAAAACGAGTTTTTAATCAAAGAGTATGAGGAAATACTCACAGGAGTTTTTGATGGTAAGGAGCTAAAGAAAGAGGGGATAAACAATATAGTTCATGATTCAAAAGGGGTAGATACCGAGGTGCTTATAGAATTACCTAGCAAGGGGTATCTGTATGTTGGGGAAGAAGATGTTCCTATCGCAAAGAAGAAAATAAAAAAATATGAAAGGAGGAGGGCAATAAAGAAAGCAATAAAAATTCTTTTTCTAGGTTTTCTGGCGGCTTCAGTGGCAGTCGCGGCTCTACGACTAAGTGTGTTAGGACAACTGTCTGACAGAACTTTTGTGGGTATTTTAAGTAAGTTAAATTTAAATTTTAATGAAGCTTTTGTTTTGTTGGGGATTGGGATGTTTTATCTGCTTATTGAATTTGGGGTGAAACACCTTAGAAAGCATTTTAAATTTCTCTACAGAGTAGACAGCGCAGGAATTAGAATTACTTTTATAACTATTGTCATTGGTACAGGAATATTTTTGGGATTAGTAAATATTGAGGAGGTAAATAATATATTAAAATAAATCATGAAAACGATCACTGAACAACAAGTTATTGAGAAACTTAAAGAGGTCAAAGACCCGGAATTGGGGGTTGACGTGTGGACGCTTGGGCTTATTTACAAGATTGTGATAACTGATGATGCGACAGAGGTCTTGATGACGCTCACGTCACCATTCTGTCCCTTTGCCAATGATCTCATTGCTGATGTTGAGAAAAAAGTTGGTGCGCTTGACCACGGTGATACGCTGGTGGACATCACCTTTGATCCGCCGTGGGAGCCGACGGACGAGCTCCGTGCGAGTTTGGGGGTTTAGGTTTCTCACACAAAAAACAGGGCGGCACGAAGTGCCGCCCTGTTTTTTAATTTTTCCGTATCCTAAGGCCTACTTAAGGGCCTGGTCAATGACCGCCCTGACCGCTTCATAGGGGTCTGCCCCGTTGATGGGGTATTGAGTGCCGTCCCGACCGATAACAACGCTATAGGGAGTCCCTCGGACACCTGCGGCAATACCGCTCTCGTAGTCTGCCTGGATGACCGCGGTGAATTTATTCTGTTCCTGGCACGCAGTGAACGCCGTCTTGTCGAGGCCGATGTCGGTGGCGATGGTCGGGAGAAGAGCGAGGTCGAGTCCGTTGTTGCTCGGTGTTACCTCAAAGAGTCTGTCGAGATATTCCCAGAACTTTTCAGGACCACCAACATCCCCCGCGCACTCAAGCGCGTTGATCTCAGTGCGTGACTTCGGGTGGCTCCGGTCAAGCGGGAAGTGGCGGTATACGAGCGCCACGTTCCCCTGTGTGCCGTAATCCTTCATTATTTGCTGAAGCGTAGTATGGAACTGCTTGCAGTATGGACATTCAGGATCGCTGTATTCGACGATCTTTACGGGCGCATTCGGATTCCCTCGGATATGATCTTTTGCCGTTATGGGAGCAAGGGTGGCCTGGCCATCGCCACTTGGCGGTGCGGTTTTTTTGACGCCGCCATTTGATATGAATATCGCTCCGCCGATAAAGAGTCCGGCAATAACGATAGCGATCGGGATCGCCATGCTGGTGTTTTTCGGCGCTGAGGGCATGCCACCTGTAGATTCCTGGTCCATAATGATAATGAAATTAAATAAACCGGTCAGGGATAGCCTGCCAGAAAGTTATAATGACTCTCATTGTATCATGAGGGTTACGGTGCGCAAATTGTGCTTGTGGTTGCGCACAAGTCCACCACGGGCTATAGTAGCCACTATGTCACCCCCAGTACTCAATATCACCTCCGCCGAGTTTGTTAAGGGTATCATTGGGACTGATCCGATCTTGGGCGACCAACTGCCTCATATCGCCTTTATCGGGCGTTCTAATGTCGGCAAGTCCTCCCTCATCAATTCGCTCACGCGCCGCAAAGGTCTTGCCCAGTCGAGCGCCATGCCCGGCAAGACCCGTCAGATCAATTTCTTTCGTATCAATGACGCGCTCTATTTCACCGACCTGCCCGGGTACGGTTTTGCCCGCATCAAAGAGAAGGGACGCGAGAAACTTCGCAAGCTCATTCTTTGGTATTTTGGATCTGATGAAGCCCGGCCGCGTGCGGTCGTTCTCATTATCGATGCGCTCGTTGGGGTCACGGCATTCGACGAAGAAATGATCACAATGCTTCGCGCGGAGCATTATCATGTGATCCTTGCCGCAAACAAATGTGACCGCATATCACGTGGCAAATGGGAGGAGGTGCGCAAAGCGACGGCACGAGCACTTGGTGTTCCCAGCGTGATCCTCTACTCTGCAAAAACAGGAGAAGGGCGGGACGCGTTACTTGGAGCGATCGCCGAGGCCATTGAGGCAGGGAAGAAATGACGGAGGGGCAGCTCTTGCGTCTCGTGGTATAATGTTCCCATGCGAAATTTGCGAATTCTCCTTGGCATGACCCTCATGGTCTTTGTGGTGGGTGCGGTGCTCCTGCTTAAGAACGGTGCGCCAAGCTTCACGCGGCCCCAGGGTATTTTTGTCGTTGCGACGACCTATCCGGTCGGGTATTTCGCCCAGGTGATCGCAGGGGGTGATGCGACGGTGAGGATTGTCACGCCGCTTGGTGTGGAGCCTCATGACTATGAGCCGCCCGTGGCCGACTTGGCAATGGTAGAGGATTCCGACCTCTTTTTGTATGTCGGCGGAGAATTTGACCCGTGGGCACAACAGGCCGCGCAGGGTTTGGCGGGGCAGAAGCCGCTCGTGCGTAGTATCATAAACGATCGTGGCGAGGGGCTGGTCCCTCAAGACAATCTCATCACGGATACTTACGGGGCACCTGATCCACATGCATGGCTTGATCCACTTCTGTCCAAAGACATGGCGCATGGTATTGCCGATGCACTCGCGGAGATCGATCCCGTACATGCATCTAGTTATCGAGTCAGGGAAATTGCGCTTGTTGCTCAACTCGACGCTCTTCATGCTCGGTACATAGCGGCACTCGCCTCTTGTTCCCTGCACGTTATCGTCGTGTCGCATGATGCATATGAATATCTGGGGAGGCGCTATGAGCTACAAATTCTTCCCATTGCGGGGCTCTCTCCTGACATGGAGCCTTCTCCCGGTGTCATGGCTGACATTGCTCGCACGGCACAGGCACAGGGCGTGCACACGATATTTTTTGAGAGCATGGTGAATCCCAACATTGCAGAGACGCTTGCCCGAGAGATCGGCGCAGAGGCACGACCGCTTGACCCCCTGGAAAATATTTTACTGGCGGAAGTACAAGCCGGAGCAACATACTTCTCAATCGCAGAGCGTAATCTTATCCAACTTACTAACGCACTTTCATGCACGACAACGTCTTAATTTCACTCAATGGTGTCTCGTTCTCGTATGGCGCCGCCTCTATCTTGAAGGACCTCACGTTCTCCGTGAAGCGGGGGGAGTACTTGGGCATCATAGGTCCCAACGGAGGAGGGAAGACCACGCTTCTAAAGATAATGCTCGGGCTTCTTGAGCCAACTGAAGGCACCGTAGAATTGTTTGGCAAAGACATCCATCACTTCGCTGAACAGTATCGCATCGCATATGTTCCTCAGCGAGCGCAAGAAGTAGAGCAAAATTTCCCCGCGACGGTTGAGGAGGTCGTGCGCATCGGACGCATCGCACGTCGCGGGGTGGGGAAGCCGTTTACCAAGAAAGACCACGAGATCATACAAAACGCCATGCGCCTTACGGGCATTGAGCGATACCATGCCACACGAGTCGGGCTTCTCTCCGGAGGAGAACGTCAGCGGGTATCTATTGCCCGTGCCCTTGCAGGAGAGCCCGATGTACTTATTTTAGACGAGCCGACCTCAGGTGTGGATATGGCTTCCGAGCGGTCCTTTTATGACCTGCTTGCGACGCTTAACCGCGAACACAACATCACCATCATTTTTGTCTCCCATGACATTGACGTGGTGTATCACGAGGCGCAGTCGGTGCTCTGTCTCAACCACGACCTGGTGTGTCACGGGCTTTCTTCCGAGGTGCTCAAAGAAGACGTCATCCGCAGACTCTACGGTGACAAAGCGACCATTATTCCCCATAGTCTCTAGATCATGCTTGAAATTTTTCATTATGACTTCATGGTGCGCGCGTTCGAAGCAGGGCTTGCGGTGGCAGTGATCGCGCCGCTCATCGGTATTTTTCTTGTGGTGCGCCGATACTCGCTCATGGCTGACACCCTCGCGCATGTCTCGTTTGCGGGCATTGCTATCGGTATATTCCTCGGGGTCGCAAATCCAGTGTACGCGGCGCTGGTTGCCTCCGTGGTGGCGGCATTGGGGATCGACCGCCTGCGCGGTGGAAAAAAGATCTTCGGCGAGTCGGTCTTGGCGATTTTTTTGTCGGGGAGTTTAGCGATCGCGGTGATCGTCGTGTCCTTGGCGCATGGGTTTAATGTGAACCTTTTAAGCTTCCTGTTTGGGAGCGTTGCGACGGTATCCGGAGGAGACGTCGCCCTTATCCTTGGCATGGGTGTTTTGGTGGTTGCTTCTGTGGCGATGTTTTACAAAGAACTTTTCTTCATAGCGTTTGATGAGGAGCTTGCCGCGGCAAGCGGCCTTAAGGTTCGTGTTTTAAATGCGCTCATGATGGTGCTTGCCGCGGTGACCGTGTCGCTCTCCATTCGTGTCGTGGGGGTGCTCTTGATCGGAGCGCTCATGGTCATTCCGGTCATTTCTGCGATGCAATTCGGGCGCGGATTTCGAGATACGCTTTTGGGTGCGATCATTCTCTCCGTCTCAGCCGTCGTTCTCGGCCTTTTTGGGTCCTACTATTTGGACATTCCCAGCGGGGGAGCGATCGTCGCGACAGCGCTCGTACTTTTCTTGGGAAGTTTAATATCAGGGAAGACATCATAGTGTATGGCTACAACAAAAAAAGAAACTACATCGGCATGGGCTGGGAAGAAAGCGCCAAGCTTTACCCTGAAAGATCAGGACGGCAAAATCCACAAACTCTCGCAGTACCAAGGAGGAATGGTGCTTCTTTATTTTTACCCCAAGGATATGACCTCGGGGTGTACTGTGGAGGCGCAAGGATTTCGTGATGCGTGGAAAGAGCTTAAAAAGCTTGGTGTTACCGTGCTTGGCGTAAGCCCTGACAATATTACCTCTCACAAAAAGTTTTGCGATAAGGAAAAGCTCAATTTCCCTCTCCTTGCTGACGTGCAGAAAAAAGTAGTGGAGAAGTATGGCGTGTGGGTGGAAAAATCAATGTATGGCAAAAAGTACATGGGAGTGCAGCGCGATTCGTTTCTCATTGGCAAAGACGGAAAAATCTTGAAACACTACGAAAAAGTAAAACCTGCGAAGCATCCCGGAGAGGTTATCGCTGATGTGAGAGCACTTGGGCGCTAAGAAGTAAGCGTAACAATTTTCTCGAAATGTTTTTGTGCGACCGGTTGAATAGAAAGCCGGCTACCTCTTTGTGTAACGAGCATATCGGCAAAGGATGGTGATGCCTTGAGCTCAGCGAGCGCGATCATACGTTTAAATTTTTTGACGAAGCGAAAGTCAACGAGAAACCACATTGGTTTTTCTTTTGTCGCGCGTGGGTCGTAATAAGGGCTTGTTTTGTCGAACTGCGTCGGGTCGGGATAGGGGAGACTGGCGACTTTCGCAACACCCACGATGCCTAGCGGCTCCGTACTTGAGTGATAAAAAAGTGCGAGATCGCCAACCTTCATGTCGTCACGCATAAAATTGCGCGCCTGAAAGTTCCGCACACCGCTCCACGGCGTCGTTTTGTCACGCTTGAGATCGTCTATCGAATACGAGCTCGGCTCGCTCTTGATAAGCCAGTATTGCATGGGGAATTGGTGACGCAAATTATACCACACGCCCCATCCTGCAGAGGACTATCCTCGGGGGCCGTACCCACATGGAAACTTTGTAGAGACGACATCCTAAGTTTCAATTTAGTTGAAATTCGAGTACAATAGTAAGAATATTAACATTTAAAAAAGAACATATGAGTCAACGCGTAAAAATGTACGCATGGATATTTGGGTGTTTCGTTGGCTTCGGTCTACCGAATGTGCTTGGTGAAGGAACAATTTCTGACACGCTCTATATTCTGGGTTCGGCCTGCTTCGTTGGAGCTATAGACCAATACAGAAAGATGAAGGCGCAAAAGTAATTTTTAATACACCGTATCAATATGCTCCACGGCATACGCCATGGTGTCACCGACTTTTTTGCCGGGGTTGAAGATGTTTTGGGGGTCGAAGGTGTTCTTGATCTGCGCGAAGATCGCGCACATTTCTTTGCCATACATTTTTTCAAGGAACGGTGTGCGCACGATGCCGTCGTTGTGCTCGCCCGACATTGACCCGCCGAATTCAAATACGAGCGTGAATACTTTTTCAATGAGCTCTTTGTAAATTTCTTTTGACGCCACCGTGGTGAAGTCCATAAGCGGAATGATGTGGAAGTTGCCGTCACCAACGTGGCCTGCGATGGTGTAGATAATCTTGTAGTGGCTCATGATCTCATTTAAGCGTGGCAAGAACTGCGGCAATACATCGGGGCGCACAATAATATCGTCAATGAATGGCGCGGTGCGCTCTTTCTTTATATGCTTGCGAAGGAGATTGAAGCTCTCGTGGCGGACCGCCCAATACTTCTCGGTATCCTTTTGTGATGAGGTAACGCGCGTTTGGACGCCGAGTGCTTCCAGGTCTTTTTTTGCAGCGAGTGCTCGTGCGTCGGTCTCGGCTTGGTCAGTGCCGGTGAATTCAGGCATCAAAATGAGCTTTGGAACACCACCGGTGAGCACCATAAAAAATTCAGGGAGGAAGCGGATCCCAAGCGTGATGAGACCCGAGCGCATGGACTTCACCATATCAGGGAAGTATCGAACGGCAATTCGGAAGGTATGGTCATCGTATGATTCAAATGTTTCGGGCTTGTGTTTGAGTACGGCGTTCACGATCTCGCCAAGCTTGGGGAAATCGCGCTCTCTCAAAAATGCGACGACCATCGAGGTCTTTGGATTGGGCTTCACGAGCTCAAAGGTGATCTCCGTGGTGATGCCAAGTGTTCCCTGTGAGCCGACAAAGAGCTTCACGAGGTCAAAGGTTGTGCCGTCCCATACGTCCCAAATAAAGTAGCCGGTTGAGTTTTTGCTTACGTTTGGTTTCTTCTGCGTGATGAGCGCTTGGTTTTTTTCGGTGAGCGCAAAGATATCACGATAGAGTTTCCCTTCAAAATCTTGCTGTGCCATTTTTTGATCGAGTTCGGGTCGTGTGAGTGGCTTGATCTCATACTCATTGCCGTCGGAGAGCACGACTTTCAAGCGCTTTACGTGGCGCACGGTGCTCCCGTAGATGAGCGCCTTCTCGCCTCCGGCATTGTTGCCGACCATACCGCCAAGTGCGCAGAGATTCTTGGATGCGGGGTAGGAGGGCATGAGCACGCCCTCCTTGAGTGTCTCTATTTCAAAATCACGATAAAATACGCCCGGTTGTGCAGTGCCCTCGCTCTCGGTGATCGTGCCGATATGGTTTACGTGCTTGGTAAGGTCGAGGATAATGGAATCGTTGAGTGGTCCCCCCGACATGTCGGTACCTGCTGCACGCGCGGTGAGGGAGAGGGTGGGGTTCTCGGCTTTGTGCTCCGCGACATAGCGCACGAGCGCTTTGATATCCGAAACATCCTTGGGGAAAACGACAGCTTCAGGCATGACTTCGAAAAGACTTGCGTCGTTGGCGGCGCGCCCTAGAGATGTTTGATCATCAGTAACTTCGCCGTGGATAAGAGCAGCAAGATCGGTGGTTATTTTAGACATGATTCCTATTGAAGATCGTAGTAAACATCGTCACAGTTGTATTCATTGCGGCCAATTCCATCAGATCCATAGGATACTACCGCTGGGATCTCGGAGATCGCACCGCTCGTTCCGTCACAGTTTGTTGAGCCATCCTCATTATCTCCCGGTTTATAATCAGGGTCAAAGTCATACGCATTCTCCCAGGGATCAATGGTCACTTGCATGTAGGGACCACGCCAGTTGGCAATATCCGCGCTTGTCCACTCACAACCATCCCCATTGTCTTGAGCCGTAGGAATGACCTTTACGCCTGCCTGGGCGCTATCAAGGTTTACTTCCGGATTGGAAACTGCATTGACAGGACAGCCATTTGGCCACTTTCCGGTGTCATTTTCCAGCATTGTGATCGCCGTCCGCGCACTGCGGAGTTCAGACTGCGCCCTGCTTATCTTTGCTTTTTCGCGTGCGGTACTGAGAGATGAGAGTACCGTGGAGGCAAGGATGCCGATAATCGCGATGACGACCAAAAGTTCGATGAGGGTAAATCCGCGGGAATTTCGCATGACCACACCATCATATCGTATCTGGGTATGATGCGACAAGGGCAAACTACTCATACCGGAGTGCCTCGATGGGGCTTTTCTTAGAAGCTTTGCGTGCGGGGTAGATGCCAAACACCACTCCCACGAGCGCTGAGACTCCGACGCCTTCTATTGCCGCCATATAAGGGAATGCGAATTCCCATGAGACCGAGAGGGCTTGGGCGACGCCGATACCGGCAAGGTAGGAGAGAGCGGTACCAAGAATAATGCCAATGACTCCTCCGGCACCCGTGAGGAGTACTGCCTCGATCAAAAATTGAAGGAGGATGTCACGGTTGTGTGCGCCGAGTGCTTTGCGCAGGCCGATCTCACGCGTGCGCTCGGTCACTGATACAAGCATGATATTCATAACACCAATACCACCCACGACGAGCGAGATCGCCACAACTGACGAGAGGAAAAGCGTGAGGATGTTTAGGATCACGCTGATCTGATCTACGACGCCCTGCTGGGTCACCACGAAGAAATCATCTTTCGTCGGATCAGTGATGTTGTGACGTTCGCGGAGTGTTGCGGTGATGTCATACACGGATTCATCCACAACGTCGGGGTCTGTTACGCGGACCATGACCTCATTGTAGTAGTCAATCCCCAAAACGTAGGTTTGTGCGGTGGTGTAGGGGACGATCACGACCTCATCGACATTGAAAAAAGCGGACTGACCCTTTGGGGGAAGCACGGCGACAACACGAAACGCATGGTTCTTGATCTTGATCGTTTTACCGATGGGGTCTTCACTCAAGAAGAGTTCTTTTGCCACTTTTGATCCGATCACGGCAACGCTTGCCTTGCCGCGAATATCCGCCTCGTCGAAGTACTCTCCTTCTGCGGGAAGAACATCCATCATGGATCCCATGAATTCAGCATCCCATCCAAAGATAGTCGGCCGGTAGGTCTCTCTGCCATGGGTTGCGCTTCCCGTGATGATGAGTGCGGGTGCGATCGCGATCAAGTCGGGTACATTTTCTTTGCGCTGCAGCGCCTCAACGTCCGCGTTTTTAAGTGAGTCGGCGAAGAGCGTTCCGGCTACGTCAGTGGGGCCCGATGGCTGCTTGCCGGGGCGAATAATGATGGTATTGGCACCTAACCCTTGGATCTCACCTACGATCAGGCGCTGCGCCCCCTCACCGATCGAGACAATGAGGATGATCGCCGTGATACCGATCACGATGCCCAAGATGGTGAGGAGTGAACGGGAGACGTTCGAGCGAATACCTCGCCAAGCTGTTTTTGTGGTGTAGATGAGGCGCATACTTATTTGACGAATGAATCAGCTCGTACTCGATCACGCACCTGTTCGTCCTGCTCGATCATTCCGTCACGAATATGAAGGATGCGCTCAGCGTGGGATGCGGTAAAGGTTTCGTGGGTGATAAGAATGATGGTGTGTCCGTGGTCGCGATTGAGGCCTTCGAGGATCTCCATGACCGCTTTGCCGGACTGGGTGTCGAGGTTGCCTGTCGGCTCGTCGGCAAAAATGATATCCGGATGGTTGACCAGCGAGCGTGCAATGGCGGTGCGCTGTTTTTCCCCTCCGGACAGTCGCGAAGCGTCATACCCGCTTCGGTGCGAGAGTCCGACTGCTTCGATCGCGGCTACGGCGCGCCCGTGCCACTCGATCTCGGGGACGGATGAGTAGAGGAGGGGGAGCATGACGTTTTCAAGTACGGAGACGCGGGGAAGAAGATTGAACGACTGAAAAACAAAGCCGACTTTTTCGTTACGGATGCGCGCGAGATCATCCTCGCTGTAATTGTCTGAGGAGGTATCATCAAAAAGATAGGTGCCGCTCGTTTGACGGTCAAGGAACCCGAGAATGTGCAGGAGGGTGGACTTCCCGGAACCTGATGGTCCCATGATGGCGACAAATTCTCCCTTCCTGATGCCAAACGAAATACCTTTTAAGACTTGCGTCTCCACTTCACCATCATGGTATGTCTTGGTGAGTTGTCGTGCTTCGAGGATGTACATACCTATTGAATGATGGGATCTACTGCGGAAGAGGCGCGACGGTTGAGATCGTATCTCCTTCAGAGAGACCGGAAAGGATCTCAATTTTTCCATTCGAATCTCGAAGTCCTGTTTCTATGGGAGTCGTAGTCGCTGTTCCGTCTTTATACAGGAGGGTTACAAGTCCGGTGCCGTTGTTTTGGTCGAGAATGGTACGCTGGGGGATAGCAAGGACATTTGTGCGTGTTGCCGTGATCATCTTGATGTTTGCGGTCATGCCTGACTTGATCCGCACGTCATCTTTAATGAACTGGAGCTTTACGCGGTAGGTGGGGACTCCTTCGATGATCGTTTCTGCCGGATCAATGAAGTAGAGTCGTGCCGCAAAGTGTGCGTTATCACCATACGCATCGAGTGTTACATCGGCGGTGTTGCCAACAGAGAGTTTTGCGATGTCAGCTTCAACGACATTCGCCTCGATCTCAAAGCTATTGCGTGACATGACGGTTACGAGAGGGGTTCCGGCGGTTTTAAGCTCGCCCGTTTCGGCGTCAACGTTGGTGACAATCCCGGAGAGGGGAGAGCGGATCTCTGTCTGGGCGAGCGCCGCCCTTGCTTCCGCGACACGTGCCTGGGCGCTCGCAACGGTAGCTTTTTGAGCCGCGACGGCTTCCGGGGTAGGAGGGGCTTTTTTGAGCGCAAGTTCGCTTCGGGCTTTCTCAACCGCAAGCTTTTGCGACATGATGGATTGCTCAAGGGTGCTTACATTGCTCGCTACGGTATTGAGGTTGGTTCGAGCGAGAGTGAGGTTGGCGCGATAGGTATCGAGCGAGGCGTTCGCGATCTGACATGACGCGGTGAGGAGGCGATTCGTGGTTTCAAGCAAGTCCCGCGCAGTACCGATATATCCCATGGACTTTTCAATAAGGGCGTCGCGCTGTTCTGAGGTTAAGGTATCCCATTGGTTGAGCCCCATGCGCCACGCGATGAGCGTTTGATCGATCAAAAATCGTTTCCATGTAGCATCGATCGTGTCTTGGGAAGAGCAAGCGGAGAACGTAAGGGAATAAGAAGAACCATTCGTGCTGTAAATACCGGAAAGTTTAACGCGAGTAGCATCGTCTGTTTTTGCGTAAGCATCTTCGAGCGTTGATTGCGCGCCGCTATAGTCATTTGCAAGTGCTTGAGCCGCGACGGCAAGTGCCGCTTCGCTCACCTGCACGTCTTCACTCCGGCTGCCCTTAAGCAGTGCGTCGAGGTTTGCCTGTGCATTGTCGGCATTGGCTTGGGCTGCG
>MHUS01000002.1:18617-19048 GCA_001823505.1 Candidatus Yonathbacteria bacterium RIFCSPHIGHO2_01_FULL_51_10
CCGGCTCAATCGATGTTCCTTCTCGTGCATACACATGAGCGACAGTCCCGCTTCTCTGGAAGGCAAGGGTCGCGGTGGAGGCGGCTTTGACGGATCCGGTTACGTCAACTTCTTGCGCAAGGTCGGTGCGCACCACGGTAAAAGTGCCCTCCGTTGAGGCCGGTTTATTTCGCGAGGAAAGGAATGCTCCACCAAGCGCTAGCACAATAAGCCCGGCGATGATCGCGACTTTTTTGTGGGCTTTGATCCATGTGATAATTGGTGAGAGAAAAGACATAATGTCAGTATTAAAACAACAGTATACCATATTTGGCAACAAAAAATCCCGCAAAGCGGGATTTTTTGTTGCTGGGGTATTACTAAAAAATTAGTAGCGAGAGCCGGCAGATTCATGGCTGCGCTGGGGGCGGTCTTCTCGCGGGCGTGCCGCG
>MHUS01000002.1:19059-22460 GCA_001823505.1 Candidatus Yonathbacteria bacterium RIFCSPHIGHO2_01_FULL_51_10
CATTGCGATCGCGGCCTGTGCCGCTGCGGGAGTCTCCATTTCCACGAAACCGAAGCCGTTTGAGCGGCCGGTTGCACGGTTGATGTTGATCGTTACCGATACGACCGGGCCTGCTTGGGCGAACGCATTGCGAAGTTCATCTTCTGTTGTGCGGTAGGGGATACCTCCGACGAATAAACGATTAGGCATTGCAAAACAATTGTTGTGATTAGTAATGCTCGACACACTCGTCTCGTCGGTTTCGCTCGCCTCACCTATGAGCATCCGCAAATCCAAACGAAAACTGATGTTTAGCAATATACCCCAAAAGGTTAAGAGACGCAAGGGTAACGAGCTCCTTGCCCTCTATGGCGTAAGCATCTTTTTAGGCCCTCCACCGCGCGAAGATACCGGCGGGGAGAAGACGTCCGGTGGCGCTCTCTTCGATCGCCAATTCTCCGGATTCAAAAGTCCCGCCAAAGCCGCGCATGAGGTCCTGGAGGTTTCGCTCATACGCAAGCGATGAGTAGCCGGATGCGTAACCGTTAATGATCACAAAGATCGGTTTCTCCGAAAGTGTTGCGCGAACGAGGTCAAGGAGCGGCAGGAGATGCTCCTCGATTTTCCAGAGTTCTTTGTTTGGTCCATGACCAAACGCGGGAGGGTCCATGACGATGCCGTCATAATGGTTGCCACGCTTTTTCTCCCGGATGAGAAATGCGCGCGCATCATCCAAAAGCCATCGGATCGGCGCAGCCTCAAGTCCGGAGAGCTTTGCGTTTTCACGAGCCCAGCCGATGGCGGACTTTGATCCGTCAACGTGCACGACCTCGGCTCCCGCTTGTGCTGCCGCAAGCGTTGCCCCACCGGTGTAGCCGAAGAGGTTAAGCACGCGCACGGGGCGCTTGGCACTACGCACCGAGCGTGCGATGAAATCCCAGTTGTTTTTTTGTTCAGGAAAGAGACCCGTGTGTTTGAATGCCGAAGGTTTGATGAGAAAACGGAGGCCGGCGAATGAGATGTTCCAACGATCGGGAGTGCCGGCTTCAAATGTCCAATGTGCGGAGTTACTGCTGCGGACAAACCGCGCGTGTGCGGCGGCCCAGCGCTCAACAGGGAGCGTTTTGCGCCAGAGCGCCTGCGGATCAGGCCGCGAAAGCACGATATCTCCGTAGCGTTCAAGCTTTTCGCCCTCGCCGCTATCGAGGAGCTCGTAGTCGAGCTCAGGGGCTGTGGCATGAATGGCGAGTGTGGGGAGGTGTTTCGGGGTGGTTTCAGTCATGGGTCATGCGCCTAAAAACGCTCTCGGCGACAATAAAGCTTATAATACAAGAGTATACCACAGGAGGATGCACAAGAAAGACCTTCTTTCTCTTAGGAAGAAGTGCTACACTGGTAGTATGTCAGTCAAACATCTCTCAGGGCTATTTATCGGGATCCTTGTGGTAGTGCTCCTCGGCGCCTGGATATTCTCATATACGAAAGTTGCCGTTGCTCCGGTCCCTGTCCCCTCTACGTCCAATATCGTTGTTGCAGTACCTCAGCCGGGAGACACCGTGACAAGTCCTCTTGTCGTATCGGGCGAAGCACGGGGCACCTGGTACTTCGAAGCATCGTTCCCGGTGCACTTGATTGATGCGAACGGAAGAGAGCTTGCTGCCGTGCCGGCGCAAGCGCAGGGGGATTGGATGACGACTGAGTTTGTGCCGTTTTCCGCAACCTTGTCATTTGAAACACCTACTACCGAGACCGGGACACTCATATTTAAAAAAGATAATCCGTCAGGACTTCCGGAACATGACGCGGAAGTGCGCGTGCCGGTACAGTTTAAAAAAGTGACGCCCGGAGTTCTTCCCTATGAGTCGGGTATTCGGGGAATGGTGACGATCGGACCCACCTGCCCGGTAGAGCGAGTCCCTCCCGATCCTCTATGTGCCGACAAACCATATGAAGCAACATTAATGATCCTGAATACTTCAGGGAAACAAATGGCGACTGTTACGTCGGGTAAAGACGGAGTTTTTAAGATCTCGCTGCCTCCCGGAACGTACACGATACGGCCGAGTGAGTCTCCTTCACGGATGCCGTATGCCGGTGAGCAAACGGTGGTGGTACCCGCAACCGGGTACACAGATGTGACCATTCAGTACGATAGTGGTATTCGATAATTGGGAGTAGCTCATTACGAGTACGAGTACGATCCTGACGCCGGGACGGATGGCAAGCTTAAGTTCTACAGTCGGAATTATTACAAGAAGAAGACAATGTGACCTTCAGATATGTGCAGTTAAATTTGCCCGGATGCCACCATCCGGGCAAATTTTTTGTTCAATATAAAATAGAATACGCCAGCGACATGGGGTCGCTGGCGTATGGTGCGGGAAATCCCTGTTCAGTGGTACTTGAAAAGGAACCCCGATTCTGACTGGACGTTCCCATGATCGCAGACGAAGCGCACTATCTGCGGGTGCTGAGATTTGCCTGTGCGAAAATCCGGGTCGTCTGCCACCTCAGTGATGGGAAATGGCCCTTGTCCATATTTCCACTTTAATTCCTTGACCCGCTTGGCTTCTGCGCTGGGGAGGTCGCCACGAAATTCAATGAATCGCTGCGGGGTAAAGACGACGTGGTTCGTGGTCACCCTGCGTTTCCATCGGGCACTTTGTTTTTTTTGAGCGCTACTCTCTTGCGGCATTGTTAAAACCCTCCGATACTTGAAAGAAAAAACAGATGCACCGAAGCACATCTGACCCAGATAGTATTAAACCAGATTGAAAGATAAAGTCAACCCCGCGTTAAAATGGCCGTACGCCATGCGCCATATTGGTCCTTCATGAATTCTACACGCTGCCACGATGGATTTTTGGCGACAAGCGTCTCGATCTCATCTTTTTGCTCCGAATCAAACTCAATAAAAAGCGAGCCGCCGGGAGCGAGGAATTTCGGCGCCTCAGCGATGAGTTTCTTGATGAAGAAGATGCCATCGTCGTCCGCAAAAAGCGCTTGGTAGGGCTCGAACTTTTTTACTGAGTCGGGGAGCGCGGCCCCATGTGCTTTTGGGATGTAGGGAGGGTTCGCAAAAATGTAATCGTATGTATCTGAAATATTTGAAAAAATATCACTCTTGATCACACGCGTTCGGGCGGCATCGATGCCATTGAGGGTAATATTCTTTTCAATTTGAGCAAGAAGATTCACATCATGTTCACCAAAATCTACCTTCACTTCGGGAAATTTTAAAAGAAGCGTGATACCGATACAGCCCGAACCGGCGAAGAGGTCGAGAGTGCGCCGTGGCGGAACGCCACGGCGCTGAATCTCTTTGACCGCCTCACCGACCCAATACTCAGTTTCTACGCGAGGGATAAGCGGGTGGTATGAAAGGTCGATTGTGGCATCAAGGAACGGGATATGCCCGATCA
>MHUS01000002.1:22482-31220 GCA_001823505.1 Candidatus Yonathbacteria bacterium RIFCSPHIGHO2_01_FULL_51_10
TATTTTTCAGCAAGGAGCCATGCACGATCGCGAGCTGTCACGGGGTGTTCCATGATGGAAGCTAGAGCACGGGCTCGCGGTGCCCGCGAGCAAAGAATCGGCCCTCAAGAGAATACCGGTCATATCCGTGAGTAAAGAGCGCGATCACGATTCCAAAGAGTATCAGGTGCGGCCAGACCGCTTCGCCGAAGTAGAGAAGTGAGAGGATGAGGAATGCTCCAAAAAAGAGACTTGCAAATCGTATCTCGATCCCAAGGAGAATGAGCATCCCGAGGAGTATCTCAAGGAGTGATGCTCCCAACACAAGAAAATCGGGACTGAAGTGGAAATAATCGGTGAGATTGTATTTTATGACGGTTTCAACAGCGAGGTTGTTATGGAGGACCTTGGCGTAGATCGATGCATAAATAAGAGAGATACCTGTACCGACGCGGAGTACCAGAAATGCGTATGGGGTGAAGGTGCGCTCCATGCGGGTATACCAGCGGTGGAATCGCGGGATAATACCATGACGGAGCCGACGAAGATCCTCGACTGATCCGCGGTGTGAGCCCAAGAAAAGTAGAATGATGATCTCTGCGAGATAATTTGCATACGTCAGCATGTAGGTTTTGTCGGCAAAAAATGCCGCAGCAAAGAATACGAGCGCAGCGATAGCCGCTATACGAGTGTAGGCGCCGAGTGTGATCAAGGTTCCCATAATTGCAAGTGCAATTGACATCATGTCCGCGTAAGTTCCAAAAATAAGGTCAAGCTTGATCTCAGGCCCAAAAACCGCATGATTGTAGGCTCCGGCTACCATACTGAGACCAAATGCGATACGCGTGACGGCAAAGCCGTAGGGTTTTATGCGGATGAGGATCGGATCAAGCGCGCGTTCGATCGGCCGTGAAATAGAGAAGAAGAAAATGGCGATAAGAAGGATAGAAACAAGCATTGCCCAGAAGGCGAACTGATTGAGGTTGTCCATGATGACCGTGAGAGGATCGAAGCCGGGGGTGGCGAGGGCGTTCGTTACCTCGCTGTGGTCAAGCACGTAGACCTCATGAGCAAAGGTCACTGAAGTAAAACCAAAGAACGATAATGCCGCGAAGACGTATTTTTTCATGCTGCTGATTGATTGTTATTTTTTTCAAACATAATACGTGTCAATGAGAGTGCGATGAGTGAGAGGAATGCGGTGAGCGCCATCATTGATTCAGTAATGTAGCCGAATTCTACAAAATAGCGCTTGGAGCAGGCGAGGGTGAGGTCGGCAGAGCAGGGGATAAGCGGCGCCCCGCCCCACTGGAGATTGTAATGGTAGAGTGCGACAATCACACCAAAAACAGAGAGTGTGATGAGATAGTACCCAATGTCACGTGTTTTACGAAAGAGTGCGACGATGACAATGAACGCCTGAGGATAGAGGAAGATGCGCTGGAACCAGCAGAGTTTGCACGGCTCAAAGCCGGCCACTTCGGAATAATAGAGCGTGGTGACGATACCTACAATGCCTACAATAAGAGCAAGAGGCAACGCAAAGCGGCCGACCTTTTGGATCAGGGCACGGGCATATATTGATCGGACGGAGTCTTTTCGGGTAATTGCGACGATGAACACGAGTGTGAACACAACGAGCGCGATGTCGCTCGCGAGTGTTAAGAATCCCAATACATGGGTGAGGAGTGCGGTCGAAGGAGTCATGGATCAGGAACCGCTGGGGAGCGTACAGCTTGTTTTTTCTGCCAGGGTAGCAAGGGGTACTTCGCCCGAAAGGCGGCTGCCGTCTTTAAATTCCCATGTTGGGTAGCCGGTGATCTTGTTGTCGATGCAGACCTGGAGCTGACCCTTGCCGTTGGCTGTGGAGCATTCAATATACGGGAGGAGCTTTACCGACTTACCGAACATCGCCTTTTGCGCTTGGCAATGAGGGCACCAGAAGGCGCCATAGAACTTGGCACCGCTGTCGGTGATACACTGCGCAAAGGTGTCGAGCTTGCCCGGGGTGCCACGATCCTTCCACCAGATCACCATGGGGATGCCGATGGCAAGGATAAGAATGACGCCCAAAATGATCTTTGTCTTAGTTTTCATATGATTAGTATCATAACATATTGGGAGTTTGTGAAAAGGTGGAAGATAGGATACAAAAAAGCCGCCGTTCTCTGGGAGAACGGCGGCCGGCGGTCCTTGGCGGTTTAATGGAGGGTATGTTTCTGCTCATCCCGTGCTCTTTGCATGTCTGCAACTTGTGGCATAACCTCCAGTATCCCCACGACCATTCCCTGTGCAGCAGTAATTGCTTGGACGATAATATAGGCCAGAAGTACCAATTGCTCGGGTGTGGCATGGATTCCTGTCGTCAAGAATGCGAGCTCGAGCAGGTCAATTGGGCGCCCAAACTCGTCGTTTTTAATGAGTGCGTCAAAAAGCGGGATGCGATTTTTGTTTACCTTCATGACCGCATCAACAAAACTTTCTTGAATAGGGTTTCGTATGTCTACCGCTCGCGGCACCTTCTTGTAGTTATGGACGACCTCATCACCACCGCCCTTCTCTACAGAAATTCGTTCGGCGGTGAACCACTTTACAACATCATTGTCTCTGTCGCGTAACTCCCGGCCATTCCATGTGAATGGTCCGTAGTTAAGCGGACCTGTGTAGGGTTCTTCGTGAGTGATGATCCGAGAGATACAGATCTTTTCATTCTCTCGGCGCAAGACGACGAGGGTTACCGCCTCCTCTCCTTCATTTTTTCCGGCTACATGAATTGTATCGCCTGCCTCAAGTTCACGTACAAGCTTGTCGAACATTTCATCGTGCTGCTTTGGTGTGTACATAGTGCCTCCTCGGGCAATTGGTTTGTCTGGGAAGTACTATACATCAAATAATACTTTTTGTAAAGACAACATGGTCTTCGCGTCTTTAGGTGAAAAACTGTGCCACCTCGTCTTCGGTGAGTGGACGGATTTGCCCTGGGGTGAGGCCTTGTGCGGTGACATGCCCGATGCGTACGCGTTTAAGCGAGTTGATGGTGTAGCCGAGCTCGCCTAACATGATGCGGATCTGGTGGTGCTTGCCTTCGTGGAGAATGATCTTGATGATGTGCGGGTCAATGATCGTTGCCTCTGCGGGAAGAAGCACCCCGAGTGCATCGGTGCGCATTCCTTTTTTAAAAATAGTCGGTATATCGCGTTTGAGGGGCTCTCGTACGGTGACGATGTATTCTTTTTCGTATCGGTCGTTGGTTCCCTGGATCCGTGTGGTGAGTCTGCCATCGTTGGTTAGGATGAGAAGCCCCTCTGATTCTTTGTCGAGCCGGCCGATAGGGAAGATGCCGCGATCTTGCCAGTCGGTAACGACACTGCGCTTGCCCTCGTGATCTTGCGTTGCAAGTCCGCGGGGTTTGTAGTAGGCGATGTATTTGCGTGCAGTTTCTTTTTCAGTGCGATTTACCGTGACCTCGTCACTTTGTTGCACGAGCATCCCCGTCTCGGCTCGCGCGCCGTTGATGAGCACTTTGCCCTGCGACACAAGGTCATCCGCCTCTCTCCGTGAGGCGAATCCTTTGTCCCGCAAGTATTTATTGATCCGAATGGGGTAGTTCATTTCTTCCATCTCCCCACCATACCGCAGATGTGGTGAATGGGGAAGATTATCCGCACTCTGCTTTGACGTGAGTATGAGGGGGGGGGTACAATGAACTTGTTATTAATAATTGATTACCATCCTTGGAAAATGTTGCGCGTGGTGCAATTTCTACTTTATGAAAACAAAAAATTTTGATTTACTGCTGATCCTCGGTGTTTTTATGATTGCATCCTACATTTTGGTGACGCAGGCGGCGCTCAATCCTAATGTTAATCCCCAAACAGCCAAGATGGTAATAATAATTTCTTTTTCTTTATTTTTCCTCTTTTTATTTAGGGAAGTAAATAAAAGAAAAAAGCAGAATCTATTAACGTCAGGCTCAGTGCAAAAAAGTGAAGAAATAAAAAATCAATCTCGTCTGGCAAAGATGCTAATTATTTTGGGAGTAGTTTCTGTATGTTTTTCGGTAGCCCTTATTTTTGTTGGATCGAGTTGGTGGAGTGAATTTATTGTTGGTATTTTCGCCATCTTTAGTGGATACTTAATAAAACGAAACACCTAAATCTAAAGGACCGTCCTTGCCGTAGAAAATTTATACTCCGCTTTTTTGTTTGGCTGCTCTGTGTAATAAGCGTTATATAGCCCACCCTATCATACAAAATAAGTCATGACTTATTTTGTATGATAGGGAATAGAATGTCTAAGAATTCTCAACCCGCTTGTTCGATATACCGTATACATTTGACCTATGCGCGATGACAAATATTTTTATCGTCTTTGACTCAACGCGAAAGATGACGCGGTAGTCACCGACGCGTAGTTTTCGATAACCCTTGAGTGTGCTGCGGAGGGGGGTGCCGAACACTTCTGGACGGGAGGTGAGCTTGGCTTCAATGGCGCCCCGTATCTTTTCTCGCCATTCTCGGGAGAGTAGGGGAATGTCGTACGCCACCACTTGGCTATAGTAGACGACCTTATACACTACGCCCATGCTTTTTTATGTGATATGAATCGTGCGCCCTTTTTGTCGCGCGTTTGCGCAAGTTGCGCCCACGCCTGATCCTCCTCTATTTCAAGGGCAATACGAAGAAGCTCGGTTGCTTTGGTCGCTTGCGGGACGCGGTCGCGTTTGGCGACACTCGCGAGCATTTTCTCAAGGTCATGTTCCATGCTGATGTTGATACGTTTTTTAGTAGTTGACATGACGGGTTGGGTTACACTGGCTATGTTTGTAGTGTATCAAAAGTGTATCACCTGTGTCAAGCACCAGATCTCGTTTTGCACAAAAGTCGTTTATGTTTCCATCACGATGGGGCTAA
Source organism: Candidatus Yonathbacteria bacterium RIFCSPHIGHO2_01_FULL_51_10 (assembly GCA_001823505.1). GTDB lineage: Bacteria > Patescibacteriota > Minisyncoccia > Phycocordibacterales > UBA1539_B > 2-01-FULL-51-10. The sequence goes on from MHUS01000002.1 coordinate 27,375, forward strand.
AATCCGCCGGTGATATCGCTAATGCCGGAGTATGTGCTTAGGAAGCTCGGGATCGCAAAAAAGAGTCCGATGAGCGGAAGTACGACGACCGCGATGCTAATTCCTATCGTCCAGTAGAAAGCTCGTTTGATCTTGGTGATCGTGCTGAGGAGCTCGTCGATCTTTGCCTCAAGGGATGCGAGTCGTTGTTCAAGTGGTTCCATTTCTCTATGGTACGCCTCCTTGGGACATGAGGCAACCCGGTTCTGTGAACAAGCGCGCATTGTGCCCGGAGGGTGAACACCGTATAATCCGGCTATTGAATACTTATTATGAGTCACGGATTAACAGCACAAGAGGCCGCCGCGCGGTTTGCCAGCCACGGCCCCAACGAGCTCTCGGCAAAAAAGCGGCTCACGGGAATCGTTGAGTTTTTTGTTCGATTCAAAAATCCGCTCATTATCATTTTGCTCTTTGCGGCGGGCATTGAGTTTTTTGTCGGTGAAATAGTCAGTGCGGTGCTCATTATCGTGATGGTGGTCTTAAGTATTGTTATCGATTTCACGAATACCTATCGTTCCGAACGCGCCGCAGAAGCGCTTCGCGATCGTGTCAAGATCACCGCTACGGTCGTTCGCGATGGCGTCAGTAGTGAGTTGCCGCTACGCGAGATCGTGCCGGGCGATGTGGTACTGCTTACTCCGGGGGACATTATTCCTGCTGACGGCAAACTGACCGACGGGCGGGATTTCTTTGTGAATGAATCGGCACTCACCGGAGAATCATTCCCTGCGGAAAAACAGCAAGGGGGCGAGGTCTTCATGGGCAGCAGTGTGGTAAGCGGTTCCGGCGAGATGGTGGTGGAGCTGACTGGCCGCGACACTAAATTTGGCAAGGTGGCGATATCTCTCACGGGGGCTGATGGTCCGACGGAGTTTGAGCGGAGTATCAAAGATTTCAGTTATCTCATCATGAAGATCATCTTCGTTCTGGTCATCTTCGTTTTTTTCGTAAATGCGTTCTCACGCCCCAATATTCTTGAGTCGTTTTTGTTTGCTGCGGCGCTTGCGGTGGGGCTCACTCCCGAGCTTTTGCCGATGATCATCGCCATCAACCTTGCCAAGGGCTCCATCGTCATGGCGAAGCATGGCGTTATTGTTAAGCGACCAGCATCCATTCAAAATTTCGGAAGCATGGATGTGTTCTGTACGGACAAGACCGGAACGCTCACGGAGGATAAGATCATCTTGGTAAAGTCGGTGGATGGCGCCGGGATGGCATCAGAAACAGTTTTTCAATATGCGTACATCAGCAGTATGTATCACAGTGGATTCGTCAATCCGCTTGATACGGCGATCAAAGACCACAAACAGCTCGACATCTCGGCGTACAAAAAGATCGACGAGATTCCCTTTGACTTTGTACGACGACGTGACTCAGTCGTCGTTGAAAAAGGGGGTGTGCGTACGCTGGTCAGCAAAGGCGCGCCTGAAGAGGTCATGGCTATTGCGACAACCTATGGTGACGAGGGCACTTTGCTTACGGACGAGGTACGTTCTCGTGCGCATGTGATCTATGAGCAATTAAGCGCCGACGGCTTTCGGGTTCTCGGAATTGCGACCAAGCGCATCACGGACATACGAGATGTGTACACGAAGGAATATGAAGAAAAACTTACATTTCTCGGATTTATGGCATTCCTTGATCCACCGAAGGAGAGCGTACAAGAAACACTTCGACAGCTGCATGAGTATGGGGTCGCGGTCAAGATCATCACCGGCGACAACGAATTTGTGACGAAAAATATTGCGCAGGCGATCAAGCTCCCCGTTGAAGGGGTGATCACGGGACATGAACTTGAAAGTCTTTCGGATGCTGCGCTTGCAGCGCGCGCGGAGTCCACAACCATCTTTGCACGCATAACGCCTGACCAAAAGATGCGCATCATTACGGCTCTTCGAAAAAATGGTCATGTCGTCGGGTATTTGGGTGACGGCATTAATGACGCCCCTGCGCTCAAGGCGGCCGATGTGGGGATCTCGGTCAATAATGCCGTTGATGTGGCCAAGGAATCAGCTGACATCATTCTCCTCAACAAGAGCCTAAAGGACCTCGTGAACGGCATCATTGAGGGAAGGGTCATCTTTGGCAATACCCTCAAGTATTTCATGATGTCGCTCAGCTCCAACTTCGGGAACATGTTTTCTATGGCCGGGGCGTCGCTTTTCCTTCCCTTCCTCCCCATGCTTCCGGTGCAGGTGTTGTTCAACAATCTTCTCTATGATTCCTCGCAGCTCACCATTCCTACGGATCGCGTTGAGGCAGAGGATATTAAGCGCCCGCGGACACTCCGCATGGATTTTCTTAAACGCTTCATGCTGGTTTTTGGGCCGGTCAGTTCTCTGTTTGATCTCCTTACGTTCTTTATATTCCTGTATGTATTCCATTTGACCGGTGCAAGTTTCCAGACAGGATGGTTTCTTGAATCGATCGCGACTCAAGCTTTTGTTGTCTATATCATCAGGACGAGACGATTTTCCTTTTCCGCAAGCAGGCCCAGTCGCGCCCTTGTGGCGAGCACCACGGCGGCGGTGATCGTTGCGCTGGTTGTTGCCGAAAGCGCACTTGGAAAATTCTTTGGCTTTCAGCCGCTTTCTATACCGCTTTTGGGCGCCATTACGGTCATTGTCTTGGCGTACCTCTTTACGGTGGAGATAGCGAAGCGCTGGTTCTATCGGGCAATGGCACGGCGCGTCGCACACGCATAGAGAGATTTGAGCAAGGGCGGTTCTTACACGCTGTGTTCTTTGATGAACGGAGTGATGATCTTAAGAATTCGCGGCGTGTGATTGACGACGATAATATGATCAGCATCATTAAGCACAACACGTTGTGCGTGGGGGATCTTCTCTGCCATGACGCGGGAGTTCTCGAGGGGGAAGATGGAGTCGTGCTCCCCTTGTACAAGGAGAGTCGGGATGGTGATGTGTTCAAGAAGGTTTGTGTAGTCGACGAAAAGTGCTTGTCGAGAGCAGTATAAATAGATACGCAGGGTGGTGCAACGTACGTCGCCGTAGGTCATCTTGATGTCCCAATCGCGCGCGTTGTGGAGAGAGGTGTAATCGACGTGGTATCCGGGGCGCGGGCGGAAGGGCAACAGAGAAAAGAGACGAGAGAGCGCCAAGAGCGGTTGGCCGATCTTGGACAGTGGATTTGTAAATACCGAGTAGCTTGGGCTCAAGAGCACCGCGGCACTGACGCGGTCTTGGTGCTTGGCAAGAAACTCAAGTGCGATCAAACATCCGAATGAATGAGTCACCAAAATAAACTTCTTGATCCCCAGAAACTCGATCAAGGCGTAGAGGTCGTCGGCAAAATTTGCGATACGATAAGCATCGTATGCTTTGTATTTGAGTGATTTGCCGTGCCCACGCAGGTCAAATGAAAGGATGTTGTGAGTATCTACAAAAACTTTTTCATGAGGAAGCCATGCTGAGGAACTTCCCGAGAGCCCATGCATGAAGACGAGTGTTGGCCTGCCTGCCTGCCATGCGTTGGTGCGGTAGTAGATACCTTGCGGTGATGTAAATTCTTGCATGGAATTCATTGATTCTTAAGTGCCTTGCGGTACACCTCTTCAAGCAGGTCGATGCTTTGACGGATGTCATACTGCTTGCTCTTTGCGAGGCTCGCATCACCCATTTTTTTGCGAAGCTCAGTGTCGGTGATCAAACGGAGTGCTTGATCCGCGAGGTCTCGCGCGTTCGCCGCCTCAAAAAGGAACCCGTTGTTGTCGATAAAGTGCCGCGAAGCACTCATTTCGCTGTTGGCGATGATGATCGGCTTGCCGCCTGCCATCGCTTCAAG
>MHUS01000002.1:31236-32016 GCA_001823505.1 Candidatus Yonathbacteria bacterium RIFCSPHIGHO2_01_FULL_51_10
GTCGGCGGCATTATAGGCGAGGAGTTTGTCCTCATCGCTCACGAGTCCCAAAAAGGTAACGTGTTTTTGTACGTCGAGCTTTTTTACCAACGCTTCAAGCTTTGGCCGCAAATGCCCGGCGCCGGCGATCATGACATGAACCTCAGGGTGCACCGCAATGATGTGTGGCACGGCATGAATGAGGGTGTCAACGGACTTTTCAGGGTAGAGTCTTCCCACAAATACGATATTTGTGGTGTGGCGGGGGATGGAGTATCGCTCGTGAAAGTCGCCGGTGTCAGTCGGTTTAAATTCACTTGTGTCGATGCCATTGCTGATAACGGTTGACGGCTTGCCTTCGGCGGTGAGGTTATCGAGCAGATCGTAGGCCATCTGTGAGGGATAGATGATCTGCGCTGCTTTACTGTAGAGCCATGCAAGGTAGCTGTTCCATGCGCGGTAGAGGAGGGGGCGCCCCAAGAACACCGGTATATCCATAAAAAGATTTTCCGGCTGAGAGTGGGAGTGCGCCACGATCTTGATGCCGAGTGACCGGGCGGCCTTGGTTGCGATGAGTGCGCCCGACATGGGGAGAATTATATGTACGACGTCGATCCGCTCTTCGGTAAGGATGTTCTTTACTTCGTTTACGGTAGGGAAGGCAAGACGCCAGCCGCCTGATTTGGGGATCGGCAGACTGCGGAAACGATACGCTTTGATGTCATCATGATGGCTGTGGTCAGGATGTTTGTCCATGCGCGCTCCGATGAAAATGACATGGTGGCCACGGTCCTTGAGGAG
>MHUS01000003.1:0-2462 GCA_001823505.1 Candidatus Yonathbacteria bacterium RIFCSPHIGHO2_01_FULL_51_10
AGACGTTCTCATTGCCACAGCTCTTCGGCGTCATGGAGATTCACAGCAGGAAGAATATCCTTGTCAGCGCGCCCACAGGAGCGACAAAAACGCTTACGGGTTTTCTCAGCATCCTGAACGAATTGATAGACTGCGCGGATAAAGGAATTTTAGAAGACAAAATATATTGCGTATACATTTCTCCGCTCAAAGCGCTGAATAATGACATAGAGAAAAACCTCAAAGAGCCATTACAACAACTCGAGGAGCTTGCCGGGAAAAAACTTGGGATTCGCGTAGCCGTGCGCACAGGCGACACGACGGCATCCGAGAAGTCCAAGATGCTGCAAAAACCGCCGCATATTCTCATAACGACTCCGGAGAGCCTCGCGATCGTGCTCAGCAGCTCAAAGTTTATTGACCATCTCAGAAAGATTGAATGGGTCATTGTGGATGAGATCCACGCGCTCGCTGAGAGCAAGCGAGGAACGCATTTGAGCTTGTCGCTTGAGCGGCTTTGCGCGTTAGGACCTCATGTTTGCAGAGTTGGGTTGTCCGCGACAATTTCTCCGCTCGATGAAATCGCACAGTTCCTCGTTGGATTCGATAATGGTAAGGCACGCGATTGCTCACTAGTGGATGTTCAATTCATCAAGGAGCTTGATCTCAAAGTGCTCTGTCCCGTATCCAATCTCATGGCAACAAAACAAGAACAAATACATCACGCGATGTATGGGCTGATTGACAAACTTATTCAGGAACATAAAACAACGCTCATCTTCACAAATACACGATCCGCGACGGAGCGTGTCGTGAACCATCTCAAAGAACGATTTCCGAAAAACTACACGGAAAATATAGGAGCGCATCATGGTAGCCTGTCCAAAGAAAGCAGGCTTAAGATCGAGAATTCGCTGCGCGAAGGAAAACTCAAATGTGTCGTAAGCAGTACTTCGCTTGAATTAGGTATTGATATTGGGTATATTGATCTCGTGATCCTTCTCGGTTCTCCAAAATCTGTCGCGCGCGCGTTGCAGCGCTGCGGCCGCTCAGGTCACAAGTTACATGAGACTGCAAAGGGCCGCATTATTGTACTTGATCGTGATGATATGATAGAATGTGCTGTCCTGTTGAAATCAGCGATTGAGAAAAAAATCGATAGGATTCATATTCCATGCAACGCGCTCGATGTGCTCGCGCAGCATATTTTTGGTATTGCGGTTGCGGATAAGATTCACATTGACGATCTCTTTAAGCTCATCAAACAAAGCTATTGTTATCGCGATCTCCAGAAAAAGGATTTTTCAGAAGTAATCAAATATCTCGCCGGGGAATTTGCGGATCTCGAAGACAGAAATGTGTACGCGAAGATCTGGTATGATGAGGAAACCGGGATGATCGGACGCAAAGGCATGATGTCCAGGGTCATTTACATGACAAATATAGGAACAATTCCTGATGAAACGTTTGTAACTGTAAAAGTTGGTGAGCAGATCATTGGAAAAATCGATGAGGCGTTCCTTGAACGGCTCAAACGTAATGATGTGTTCGTGCTCGGCGGGGAGAAATATGAGTTTCTGTATAGCAAAGGCACAGTCGCATATGTGAAGGCGTCCGTGTATAGGCCGCCTACAATTCCGAGCTGGTTTTCTGAAATGCTCCCTCTCTCATACGATCTCGCGAATAGCATTGGCATCTTCAGAAGGCTCGTCCAAGAGCATTTCCTCTCCAAGAAAAAGAAAGAGGAAATTCTGAAGTTCATCCATTCTTATTTGTATGTGGATGATAACACGGCGCAAAGCATTTACCAATACTGCAAAGAACAATATGAGTACATCGGCATGCCTCATGACCGACGTATTTTCATGGAATACTATCACGACGGAAAATCACACATGGTCATTTTTCACACGCTGTATGGAAGGCGCGTGAATGATTGCCTCAGTCGGGCGGTCGCGTTCGCGATTGCACGCACGCAGCACAAGGATGTTGAGCTCGGTATTAGCGACAACGGTTTTTTCCTGAGAACAAGCCAACGATTCAATGCGATGCAGGCGCTCAAGCTCGTGAAATCTTCCGAACTGCCAAAGCTTATGAACCTCGCGCTTGAGAAAACAGAAGTGCTTCGAAGAAGGTTCAGACATTGCGCGATGCGCTCTCTTATGATCCTCAGAATATATAGGGGACACACAAAGCGCGTCGGTCGTCAGTCCGTGAGCAGCATGATCCTCATGAACGCGGTAAAAAGAATTGATGAAAATTTTTTTATCCTGCGTGAAGCGAAGCGCGAAGTGCTTGAGGATTTAATGGATATTCACAACACGGTCGAAGTGCTTAAGGCGATTGAGTCGAAAAAGATAAAGGTAGATGAAATATCTACAACCATACCCAGTCCATTCGCATTCAATCTTGTGCTCGAGGGCTATACGGATATTCTGAAGATTGATGACCGCCTCGAGTTCCTGCAGAGGATGCATCAGATG
>MHUS01000003.1:2497-2767 GCA_001823505.1 Candidatus Yonathbacteria bacterium RIFCSPHIGHO2_01_FULL_51_10
CACAAAACAGCAGCAACTGCTCATCCATCAAATAGATACGTGCGACAAGAAAGTGCCCCTCACCGCAAAGCTCAACTTAATCAACACCGTGCTTGGCAAGGAAGAGATCGCTGACGAAGTCGCTGAGAAGATCTTCACATATCGCAAGTTCATAGAGAAACATTGGCCAAAAGAGCTCAGGGAGTTCGTGTTTGGGAAACTGAATGTGAAAGAAGCGTGAGTTATGATAATTTAGCGTCAATCCCTAAATCCGGATTCTGAGGCCGCCGG
>MHUS01000003.1:2814-3244 GCA_001823505.1 Candidatus Yonathbacteria bacterium RIFCSPHIGHO2_01_FULL_51_10
GAGGAGAGAACCACGTCAAGCGTCCTTTGGTCATCTTGGGATCCACCATTCGCGCACCATTGAGCTTTCGCGATCGCGAGGAATATGAGATCTTTGCCGACAGGCGATTCACCCAACAACATATACGTGTCCATAAGCGGCTGCCCGAGACCAATAGCTTCAAGTCTCTGAAGAGCCTGCTCAGGATTGGCAGGACAGCGACGATAATGAGAAGTCAGCTTTCGTCCGGGAGCCTCGCCAGCGAGCATACGATAGATTTCGCTCGCGGAAGTTTCCACACCTGCGGGCAAGGGAATTCGGTCTGGAGTGCTTTTCATAGGATATGACATGCCCAATGCAAGTGCATATCGATTTAAAAAGATGTGCGTTATGCTTTATATACCTGTTCGCACCGCACCAAGGATATGCTTAAAAAAGCGCTTATCATGGC
>MHUS01000003.1:3422-6302 GCA_001823505.1 Candidatus Yonathbacteria bacterium RIFCSPHIGHO2_01_FULL_51_10
CACCGCGATTGGCTTGACCAGCCGTTTCTCATGATGAACGCGGATGATCTCTGCGCACTTGACCTTGGGAAAATGTACGCTCAGCATCGCAAAACCTCAGCGTATGGCACGCTCGCGCTCACTGAAGTTGAGGATCCGAGTAAGTACGGTGTTGTTGCCCTGAAAGGCAAGCGCATTGTGAAGTTCGTTGAAAAGCCTGCAAAGAAGGAGGCTCCAAGCCGTTTCATTAGCGCGGGCTTTTACATTCTTGAGCCTGCTGCGGTGAATCTTGTGCCTGAAGGATTCTGCATGGTTGAGAAATTTCTTTTCCCAAAGCTCGCGGAGCAGGGAAGATTATACGGATTTCCATTCAAAGGACAATGGTTTGACGTGGGCACTCCTGAAACGCTCAAGAAGGCGGAGAAGGAGTGGAAGGGTTAATGTGAAACCGCAAATTTCATCACAGTTTTCTTTTTACTTTGAGTTTTGAAGTATGCTTCGCTGTTCAACCGCCCCAACGTCATATACACCCGCAGTATTTCTTTGACAACGGGATTCTTCACATTGAGGGTGTACAGCTGCATATTGCCGAGTCTTCTTGTGGGAATGATGATTTCTTCCTTTTTCAGCTTGTCAAGCATTTTATAAAAAGTGACCCGTGTTACTTTCGCCCGCCTTGCGATATCGCTAATGCTATAATCGAGCCCTCGACCAAGTAGAAGCATTTCAAGTACGCGGATGTATGGCGTGTTTCCAAACGTGTCAATGAAGACTGATTCTCCCATAGAGATGAGAAAGATGAACTTCCTAATAAATGTATCTATTTTTTACAGTACTGTATATTTATTATACATGCGATCGTCGGAATTCTTTCGGTTTTTGCAGGCATAGACATATAAAGGCCGCCTCTCGCTGAATTGGAATGGATCAGGCAGAGCTTCGAAGACGTTTTGTTGAAAAACTATATTTTTGGCACCCACCTAAGTGGGGCGGAAGCCATACGGAAGAACGAAACCTGTTTAAAGGGATGCCAAAGCATTTGATAGGAAGAAAAGAAACGCTTGCGGTACTGCATGAATTGTACAGGGAGCGATTGATTCTCAAACATGTTAAAAGCAATGAAGTTCATGTTTCTTTAAATCCGGAGAAGAAAAAAGAGATTGAGGAGATTGTGTTTACTCAAGCCTAAGCACGGCACGGAAGTATGAGCTGAGGTTTTTGTCAACTGCTTGCAATGCGGCATGCAACCGTTCTGGCGTGTATACTGCCGCCCGCTCCCTCTCGGAGTCAAGATTTCCTTTTTCCTCTCGGTTAGCGCAAAAACCTTGACGAGCGGCAAATTCCCTGCTCTCGACATAACCTCTTGTCTCTTTCTGACGACGATAAAAAAATTGCTCAACAGCCAACAAAAAGTCCAGGCGGTGATTCTCCAATACAGGAAGAATTGCTTCTCTTTCTCTAAGGAGGGGATCGTGAAGTATGGATTCGAGATTAGGTATGTTTTTACGCAGCAGATCCAAATTTTTTATTCCTTCAGCACCGCGACCAAACGTCTCTAATCCCAAAAAAGCGACATCATCCACTAGGTAATGAAGGTGGCGAGAATACATGGGCAATTGCTCCAATAGTCTTATGGCCATCAATCGTGTTTCAAGGGTTACAAGAGCCTGTGACCGCGCTTCAAAGGTGTTATACCTAAATAGGCAAGGGTGTATCCCTGTTGCAGGACAGCGCGCCTGATAATCGAGACTGTCGGAATGCACAAGGGCCTCAACCCAAATGTAGATCGAGGGCTGGATTACAGTAGACTGCCATCCAGCAAAGGGGTCGGCAAGTTCAATGACACGTGGATGATCTGAGGAGTACTTAACTTGTGGCGCTCCTTCCCATACGACTAAAATCTTCCCGGGTTCATCACCCAACATTGCCGGCTTGATTCCGATCATTGAAAATCACCACTCATTGGATAGTACGGTTGAGCTCTTTAATATTTGTAGTCATCTCACATGACAACATTTATAAGATGTAGTTCGTTTGTAGTTGAAATGATCGAAACGTCGCTTACCGAATTTGGATTAACTCCGATCGAAGGCCGTATCTATGTCGCGCTGTTGAAACTGGGAAGCACAACAACAGGTCCTGTCGTAAAGAAGACAGAGTTGCACCGCGCAACGGTGTATGACGGATTGAAGCGGCTCATGGAGAAAGGTCTTGCTACATATATTATTAAGCAAAAAACAAAGCACTTCCAAGCTGCCCGTCCAGAATGCCTTCTCGAGACGCTTGAGGCAAAAAAGCGGGAGCTGGAAGAAAAACAAAAAAACGCGGCAGGGCTTATTCGACAACTAAAAGCATTCGAGCAGAGTGCGTTGCACAAGGAATCATCGCGGATCGTGCAGGGAGTTCGAGGGATTAAAAGTGTTTTCGAGGAAATCCTGCAGCATCATCAGTATTGCGCGCTGGCGTCGAGGGGGTCATTCGGAGAGCTTTTAGGGCCTTACTTTTTATATTTTCAGAAGCAGAAGAAATCAAAAAACATTCAAGCAAGAATTTTGTTAGACTCCTCTCTCAAAGGAAGCAAGTATGCACATTCCATTCATGGACGCAAGCGGTTTCTGAAACAAAGCATCACACCCCCTGTTGCCACGTTCTTATATGGAGAGACTGTTGCCTCGATCGTTTTTGCAGAAACTCCCCACGCGTTCGTCATTGAAAGCAAAGCTGTTGCTGCATCGTATCAAGAATATTTTGATATGCTCTGGAGAACGGGAGTATCTTAAAAAGACAATAAAAAAATAAAAAAGCCTTACGCTTTTCCCATTATTCTATACGCTTCAATTCCTGAAGGAGCTTTTGCGACAGCGAATCTGCGTCCTTTCTTGACAACGATTTTGTATTCGG
>MHUS01000004.1:0-917 GCA_001823505.1 Candidatus Yonathbacteria bacterium RIFCSPHIGHO2_01_FULL_51_10
CTGGTGGAACGTGAACTTTGACTCAGGCACCGATGGCTGGGGAGCGGAGGATTGGCTGATGGGGTATGTGGCGGGGTCGGGGACTGCAGGCAACTACTCGTTCACGGGCCCGATAACCGGCAAGACCATTCCGTTCAGAGTGTATTTGCCTCCAAGCTATTCAACACAAACAACAAAGAGATATCCGGTCATTTACCACCTTCATGGTGCAGGTGCTAAGTACACTTCCGGAACTACCAATATTGAAACTCCCTATACCGCGTACATGACGAGCGGGAAACTCCCCGAGGCGATCATCGTCTTCCCTGACGGGAACATTGATTCGTTCTGGGCGGATAGTTATGACGGATCGATACTGATCGAGACCAATGTTATCAAAGAGCTCGTTCCGTACATTGATGCAAACTACCGTACGATCGCTACTCGTGAGAGCCGTGCGATCCAAGGATTCTCTATGGGAGGATTCGGTGCCATGGAATATGCAGTGAAGTTCCCATCGTTATTTGGAACAGTTGTGGGACTTGATGGAGCGCTTACGGTATGGAGCGACCTTCTCCGTCTACATCCGGAGATCACGCTTAAGATGTTCAACAATGTTGAGGCGAACTTCAATACCTATTCGCCTTATACCAATGCACAGTTGAATCAGAGCACGGTACGTACACTCGGAACGAAGTTCTTCGTGCTCGTCGGACAACTTGCGACGGATAACGGGAATTGGATGAATCAACTGACCGCGCTCGGGATTCCGTATCAGTTCTACGATAGTACTTGTCAACACAGTTTCTCCTGTATTACCGGCAACACGGCAGATATGGATGCTGTCGCGGCATTCCTTAACGCAAATTTGGTTTCCACCCCCACCCTCGACCCCCTCGACACCACCGCACCCACAACCCCCACCTCTCTCACCGCCA
>MHUS01000004.1:989-2980 GCA_001823505.1 Candidatus Yonathbacteria bacterium RIFCSPHIGHO2_01_FULL_51_10
ATCAACCTCGCTTGGAGCGCCTCCACGGACGCCGTGGGAGTAGCCGGCTACAAGATCTACCGTGGTGGCACCCTCCTGACCTCAACCACCGCCACCACCTACTCCAACACCGGACTCTCTGCCGCTACCACCTACACCTACACCGTCTCCGCCTACGACGCGGCCGGGAACGTCTCTGCCCAGACCGCCAGCGTGTCAGCGACGACGCAGAGCGATGTTGTGGTCCCGAGCACCCCCAGCATGTCAGTCTCGGCCTCCCCAACTTCTGTCACGTCAGGCGGATCATCCACGCTGACATGGTCCTCAACGAACGCAACGTCATGTACCGCAAGCGGTGCATGGAGCGGAACCCAACCGACCACGGGGACAGTGATCCTTACCGGAATCACAACAACGAGCACCTACACGCTCTCATGTACGGGAGCGGGAGGCAGCACGAGCCAGAGTGTGAGCGTGACGGCAGTGTCGTCAACCACTACGGGGACCAATACGGACGGTACTTCAACTTCCGGAACGACGGATGGAGGGGCAACCACAGGGACTGACACAGGGACAACAGGAAACACTACCGGCACATCCGACCAAGTACCCGGACCAACTCCAACCACGGCGAAATATCCAGCACTTGTCTACACACTCAATCTTGGTTCAACCGGGGATGAAGTGGCGATTCTCCAGCAAATGCTCGCGGAGGATGCCGCCATCTATCCGGAGGGCAAAGTCACCGGTTATTACGGGACGCTTACACAAGCAGCAGTAGAACGCTTCCAGGTGAAGTATCAGATCGTGAGTTCCGGGACGCCGGAGACCACGGGATACGGACAGGTTGGCCCCACGACACGCAACAAATTAAATGAGGTCTATTCAGGAGTAGCGGGAGTCGGCATGCTCACCGCTGAACAACGGGCGATCATTGAGGCGCAGATCTTAATGCTCCAAGAGCAGGTAAAGCTCCTCCTTGAGCAACTCGTGAAGCTCATTGCGGCAGGAGCGGTATAGGGCGGTCAATTTATAGTAGGGGTTGAAAAAAATAGCTTTTGTGGTAGAGTAGCAAAAGTAAAGGGTTCTTCTCTTCAATCTACAGCGCCCCAAGGAGGTGATTCCCATGGCGTGGATCGTCATCAGTTTTGAAGGAAGTTATGTAGAAAGCGAGGTAGATGGACTTGCGAGAGACCTCGCGCTCGCAGTGACCGTGTATCGGGAGTGGGGTGTCGTTTGCATGAAGCCTCGTTATCTTCCCATAGGGAAATCGCCCACGATGGGTATCTATGTGGATGATGAACACGCGGAAAAATTGTACGCGAAGGTAATGGAATTTTTGAACGATGATTCGCGTACAGGGGAACTTGGCGTGGAAGTCTCCCAGATAGAGGGGAAGTGTTATCAAGGTGGTGGTTAAAGCCGGCGGTGGATATTTTTCCCGCCGGTTTTTTCTTTGACCTACCGCCTCAGGCAGAGCTGCGGTATACTATCGCTATGTACGTTTTTGACGAGAATAAGATCACCTATTTTGCCGAGACCGATGCGCGTAACAAGCGCATGCCCTTTGGTGTCAAAGCAAAAGACCGCACCAAACATATCTATGTGATCGGGAAGACCGGTATGGGTAAATCAACCCTTCTCGAGAACATGGCGGTGCAGGATATCAAGAATGGTGAAGGGATGGCGTTCATTGATCCGCACGGCAAGACCGCTGATTTGTTCCTCGACTATATCCCCCCGGAGCGCATGCAGGACGTGGTGTACTTTGCGCCGTTCGACACAGAGAATCCGATGTCGTTTAACATCATGGAGGATGTGGGCTACGACAAGCGGCACTTGGTTGTCTCAGGACTCATGTCAGCATTCAAGAAGATCTGGGTGGACGCCTGGTCGGCTCGTATGGAGTATATTTTGAGCAATACACTCCTCGCCCTCCTTGAGTATCCGGGGGCGACACTCTTGGGCGTGAATCGTATGCTCGTGGACAAAGTGTATCGCAAGAAGGTCAT
>MHUS01000004.1:2992-13677 GCA_001823505.1 Candidatus Yonathbacteria bacterium RIFCSPHIGHO2_01_FULL_51_10
GGATCCTTCCGTGAAGTCCTTTTGGGTTGATGAGTTCGCCAAGTACACCGATCGCTACACACAAGACGCAACGCCGGCTATCCAAAACAAAGTCGGACAATTTACGTCCAACCCGCTCATTCGCAATATCGTCGGCCAGCCGAAGTCGTCGTTTGATATCCGAAAAATGATGGATGAGCGAAAGATCCTCATCATCAACCTCTCAAAAGGGCTCGTGGGAGAAGGGAACGCGAATCTCTTGGGGAGCATGCTCATCACCAAGATCTATCTTGCGGCGATGTCGCGCGCCGATGTGCCCGAAGCGATTATGCGCACGCTCCCCAATTTCTACCTCTACGTGGACGAGTTTCAGTCATTCGCCAATGAATCATTTGCTGACATTCTCTCTGAGGCGCGTAAATACAAACTGAATCTCACCATGGCGCACCAGTACATCGAGCAGATGTCGGATGAGGTGCGCGCGGCGGTGTTCGGCAACGTCGGGACCATGGTGATGTTTCGTGTCGGCGCGTACGATGCCGAAGTGCTCGAGAAGGAGTTTGCCCCGGTGTTTACGGCTGAGGATATGGTGAACCTTGGCTTCACGCAGATCTATCTTAAGCTCATGATTGATGGTGTATCCTCGCACCCATTCTCCGCCACGACGTTGGGGCCGATCAAGCCACCCGAGCATTCGCGACGGATGGAGGTCATTGCATCATCACAAAAGAATTACGCGAAACCGCGCGCGGCGGTTGAACAGGCGATCAATACTTGGTACGAGACCGGAGGGGAGGCGGCAAGTGAGAGTTTGAATACTGCCACCCCTGAGCCCATGCCAACTCCTCCGAGGTCTACCGTCGCGCCCCGAGAAGAGAGGGTGGAGAGAGTTGAGATGCGAGCGCCGGCTCGGGAGACGGCTCGACCACCACGAGCCGCAGATACGAGTCACGGTGCTTCTCCTGTGACCGACAGGCGCGATGTGGGGAGCGACCGGCGGCATTTGCCGCGTCGCGATGACACTCATACGCCCACGCCGCACGCAGAGCGTCCCCAGTCGATGCACCTCACTGCACTCAACGATCGGCGTGCCGTGAGCAGGGGAAGGCCGGAACCGCCGCCGCTTACCTCCAATCACAAAGACGCGCTCAAGGATGCTCTTTCCGCGGTACTCAAGAGAGAAGCTCCGCAAGCTGCTACAAAAACACAGGACAAGCCGACGCTGCCCCCAGCGCCAGCAGCTTCATCGCAGCAGAAAAAACAATTTACCCACGGTACGCCGCCACCTACTGAAGTGCCCGAAGACGTTCTTCGTAGCATTCTTGATATCAATGAAACGTAATCTTCCCATGTTCGCAGGTACGGTGCTTGCCGGTGTGTTTGTTGCACACGCTGCGCAGGCCGCGGTGGTCATCAGTGAGATCATGTACGATCTTAAGGATGGCGGTGACACTGGGCGGGAATGGGTTGAAGTATCAAATATTGGCAGCGCGGGTGTTGATATCTCCGCGTGGAGGTTTGCGGAAGCCGATACGAACCACAAACTTACTATTGTGCAGGGAGACTCAGTACTCCCCGGCGGCGGCTTGGCCATCATTGCCGATGATCCGACAAATTTTCTTGTAGACAACCCCGGTTTCTCCGGAGCACTTTTTGATAGTTCGTTCTCGCTCCTTAATACGGGCGAGACCCTCACGCTCCGTGATGAGAATTTGACTGACATTGACGCGGTGACCTATACTTCCACGCAAGGTGGCTCAGGTGACGGGAATTCGCTCCAGCTGGGCAATGGCGTATGGCAGGGGGCCCTTCCTACCCCGGGAGGAGTAAATGCCGCCAGCGGGCAAAATCAAGCCAGTGGGGACACTTCTGGCACTACTGCGCAGACGACGGCAGACCAAGGTACCACAGCTACGATCGCAAGTACCGGCAGCTCGTTTCCTGTGGAGCCCCAGATCTTTGCCGACGCGGGGTCAAAGGTTCGTACTGCGGTCGTGGGAGCGGATATGATATTTGAGGGACGGGCGTGGGGCCTCAAACAAGAACCGATCACGAACGCACGCATGGTGTGGAACTTTGGTGACGGGGGATCCAAAGATGGACAGAGCGTCGCGCATCGATACATGCATCCGGGTACGTACATTGTGATACTGGACGCGTCTTCGGGGTACTATACCGCTTCGGCTCGCGTGACGGTGATCGTGGTGCCCGCGGAACTTTCCATGACTGCAGTACACCCAAGCCCGGGCGGGTTCGTTACGCTGGTCAACAATGGTAGCGCGGAGCTTGATCTCTCGGCGTGGATCTTGCGCGCTGGTGCCGCACAAATTTTTATACCCAAGCATACGCTGATCAGTGCGAAAGGCACACTGATCTTTTCTGAAGAATCAACGGGGCTTACAGTGCCCGATTCCAAAGACGTTGCGCTGTTGTATCCGAACGGAGAAGTTGCCGTTTCGTATGAGGAACCGCCACTCGGCAGGGCATCAAGCGGGGCTCTTGCAGTGCAGTCGCAACCAACTCCAGCACCTCGTGTTGCCGGCAAGACAACGACAAGTGAATCGGTGCAGCCGATCGCGCAAGCTGCATCGGCGGTGGTGAGTGGGGTTGGATATGGCGGTAACGTCCCACTGTGGCTCTGGCTTTTGGGGGTGGCGGCGCTTGCCGTCATAGGAATCGCCGGCGCGGTTGTACTACGAAACCGTACCGAGGGCAGCGTTTCCGAAGGTACCCCCGCTGCTGAGGATTTTGAGATCATTGAGCAAATAGACAACGGGGGAAAGAAGATGCCATTTTAAAATTCGGGAGAATCACGCTTTGTTTACGGGTTTACCGGTATGGTATAGTAATAAGACATGTCACCATTGAACATACAAGCACACATTATCTGTTAAACGCACGCTCGTCGTTTTCGTCGTTGTGGTGATCATCGGCGGGGACACACTATTCATTAGGGGACCTTTTTCGAAAAATAACGAGGATATGAATTCTAAAACTATACTACAGGCAGACTCTTCCAAGGACGACCCTCGGGACATCGCCTTTTTTGCTTCTGGGGATATCACGATCTACGCATCTCTTCCCATTGAAGATGTCATCGCTGTAGTTGCTGCCGCTCTACAAATTCCACCGTTTACCTTGGACACATCAGGCCGGTGGGAAGAGGTGGAGGTCTACACTTCGCGTTGTCTCGGGCTCGAGTTTATGCTATGTACCATCAAGCCAGCAAAATATGCCGAGAGTGAGTTTGAGTATGGAGTCTCTATCTTTACGAGAACTAACTTTAAATATGACGGAACTGAGCGAGAGATCGATGTGGCACCCTATTGTGCATATTTGCTCGGGGTTGACCAAAGATTACGGGTAACAGCAGGTCCAGCATGATCCTTTGCAGACCAAGGGAATAATTAGGGACAGGACACGATTTCCCCGCGATCTGCCACAATGTGAACGTCGACCCTTTTTAAATTCATAGAGCAGAATAAGTCGCAAAATAAGCTTTTTTGTTGTATAGTTTGCCCCATGGATTCCCATAAAGATAGTAAGCAGAAGACCATTTTGGTCACCGGCGGAGCCGGATTTATCGGCTCGCATCTTTGTGAGCGGCTTGTACAAAACCCCTCCAATCGAGTGATCTCACTCGACAATTATTTCACTGGCTCCAAAGATAATCACGTCCCTGGTGTGGAGTACCGTGAAGGTCACACAAAAGATATTGAAAGGCATGTTCCTGAAACGCCCGACATCGTGTACCACCTTGGAGAGTATTCTCGCGTGGAACAAAGTGTGCTTGAGCCGGATGTGGTGCATGACCTCAATACGTTTGGTACGCGAGCGGTAGTAGGGTTTTGGAAAAACAAACAGTGTAAGTTGGTGTATGCCGGCAGCTCCACTAAATTTGGAGACGGCGGTGCCACGCGGGACACCTCGCCCTATGCCCGCACGAAAGCAGAAAATTCAGAGTTGGTACGAGACACGGGCGAGAGCACCAGACTCCCGTACGCCATCACGTATTTCTATAACGTGTATGGGCCGCGTGAGCGCTCAGGTGTGTACGGTACGGTGATCGAGCACTTCAAGCGGATGTATCTCTCGGGTACGCCGTGCGCAGTGGTTGCTCCTGGCACACAGGTGCGCAATTTCACCCATGTCGGGGATATTATTGACGCGCTTATCTTGGTGGGGGATAGAGGGCAAGGAGATGAGTATGGGCTGGGGAATGAGCGGACGTACTCTATTCTTGATGTGGCAGGAATGTTTGGTTTTAAAAAAGAAGAAATCGTGATGTTCCCTGAGCGACTTGGTAATCGGATGGTCTCGCGTATTGATACTACAAAAACACGTGCACTTGGCTGGGATGCAAAGAGAGCGCTCTCAGACTACATAGAACGTTTTACAAGTACGAATTCTCGTGGGGAGAAGCGCGAGAAGCGCGTGCTGGTCTTTTCAACCACAATGCATCCCATCGCCGGGCTTGCCGAGGATTCCTTTGCAGATCTTGCGCAGGCATTGCCAACGGTACAGTTTGATGTAGTCACGACGCGTTTTACCAAAAGCACTCGCCGCACAGAATCACTGACACCAAACATTACTCTTTATCGTGTGGGCATTGGTGCTTCAATTGATAAATTCCTACTCCCCACGCTGGGGTTCTTTGCCGCCCGACGCGTTGCTTCACGTCATACGCATCTTTTTGCGTGGTCGCTTATGGCAAGTTATGCAACCCTCGCAGCGGCCCTTTTCAAGCGTACAAAACGAGTGCCTCTCCTGGTAACACTTGCGGATCATAACCTCGACGACCTCTTTTTTGTGCACCGTCTCCTCCTTAAAGGGATGATATCAAGCGCCGATCAAGTATACGGTACACACGGGACACAAGAGGCGGCCGTAGCGCGTACGATAGGGAAGAGTCTTCCCCGGAATAGTTTGGGGGAGGGGGATGCGTTTGCCAATGCTCTACGGTACGCGTACGCGGATATTATTAGGCGGAGGCAAGAAAAAGCATAAATAATATGAAAAGAATTCTTATTTTCTCCCTCGGGTACTATCCAAATCTGATCGGCGGAGCAGAAGTAGCAGTAAAAGAGATCACGGACCGCATTGATCCATCGGAGTTTTCATTCGATCTCGTTTGTTTGCGATTTGATAAAAATTTGCCACGCACCGAAAAGATCGGAAATGTTACGGTGCACCGAATTGGTTTTACCGCAGACAAGCCCACGATGGCGGACATCAAGAAGATGCCACTTCATCTCAACAAGTTCCTGTTTCAGTTTCTCGCCGCATGGAAAGCACACCGACTCCATAAAGTGAATGAATATGACGCGACATGGGCAATGATGGCGCACTCATGTGGCGTACCTGCGGCGATATTTAAAATGCTCCATCCTGAGGTGCCCTACCTCCTGACGCTTCAGGAAGGGGACCCGCCGGAATACATCCAGAAAAAAATGCGCCCGCTCTATCCGCTTTTTGTTCGTGCGTTCACCAAAGCGGATTTCGTGCAGACCATCTCAACTTTCCTTGCCAATTGGGCACGTGCTATGGGGTATACGGGGCTGCTTGAGGTGGTGCCAAACGCGGTGAACACGAAACATTTTTCACAGGAGTACCCTCCAGCAGAGCTTGAGGCGCTTAAGCAGAAGCTTGGGAAGAAAGAAGGAGATGTTTTCATTATCACGACATCACGGCTTGTGAAAAAGAATGCAGTTGATGATGTCATTAAGTCACTGGCACTTCTCCCTGCTCATTTTAAGTTTCTTGTCTTGGGTATCGGTCCGGATGAGGTTGCCTTGCGGGCCCTCGCGGCAGAGAAAGGCGTCACGGAGCGCGTAATGTTTTTAGGGCAGATCGACCATAAGGAGATGCCGAAGTATTTAAAGATCTCGGATATCTTTACCCGGCCGTCGCTCTCTGAAGGGATGGGCAATTCATTCGTGGAGGCAATGGCCGCAGAGCTTCCTGTGGTGGCAACACAAGAGGGCGGCATTGCCGATTTTCTTTTTGACCCCGAGCGTAACCCTGACAAGGCGCCGACGGGACTTGCTGTCAAACCGCGCGATCCCGAGGGCCTCGCGCGGCAATTCAAGAGGTTTTCTGATGACAAAACATTGCGCGACGAGATCGTGAAAAACGCCCGTGAGCTCGCATTCGCAAAATACGACTGGGATTTGATTGCCCGGGACATGAAGGAGAAGGTGTTTGATAAATTACTCGCTTCGCGCTAGTCTGGTGTATGCGCATTCTCATCGCAACGGGTATTTATCCCCCTGATATTGGGGGGCCGGCAACCTATTCAAAAATCCTCTATGAAGAGCTGCCCAAGAAGGGATTTGACGTGCAGGTGCTTTCTTTTGGGGCTGTACGACACCTTCCCAAGGTCATTCGGCATATTGTGTACTCCTGGAAGGTGTACAAACAGGGCGGGGATGCAGATGTCATTTTTGCGCAGGACCCGGTGAGTGTTGGATTACCCGCAATGCTCGCAGCTCGTCTTTTGGGCAAAAGATTCATGGTAAAAATTGTAGGTGACTATGCGTGGGAGCAGGGAACTCAGCGTTTTGGGGTGAAAGATTCACTCGATGATTTTTCGCGTGGATATAACGCGTACCCGTTTTTTGTACGCGTACTCAAGCGGATAGAATATCTCGTTGCGCGCCGTACCGAGCGCGTGATCGTACCGAGTGAGTATCTTGCGGGCATTGTTTCAAACTGGGGGATCGATCGAAAGAAGATCACTGTTGTGTACAATGCGTACGAACACCAGGAAATGAAAGAATCGTGCGAGGAGCTCCGCAAAGAATTGCGGCTTGAAGGGAAGGTAATTCTTACTGCTTCGCGCCTTGTTCCATGGAAGGGATTTGGTACGCTCATTGAATTATTTCCGAGTGTTCTCAAAGAAGTTCCCGATGCAACACTCTACATCGTAGGAAGCGGTCCAGAGGAAGATTCTTTGAAAAAACTCATCCGTGAACACAATCTCGAAGCGAAAGTAATTCTTCTTGGTCAATTACCGCGCGCTATCCTTCTGCGCTACCTAAAAGCAGCCGATCTGTTTGTGCTCAATACGTTCTATGAGGGGTTCTCGCATCACATTCTGGAGGCGATGAACGTGGGGACGCCGGTTCTCACCACGCGTGTGGGGGGCAATCCCGAACTTGTCACAGATGAGAAAGAAGGGTTTCTTGTTGCATATAATGACAGGGGGGCGCTTACGGAAAGCATCGTGGGTGTGCTCTCTGGAAAGCTCGCTACAGAGTCGCTCATTGCTCGGGCGCACGAAAAAGCATCCCAATTTACGACTGAAAGAATGATCAAAGAGACCATAAAAATATTTTCATGAATGTATTGATGATCTCAACAGACCGTAACATTTTTGTTCGCGATTCCGCGGTTGCTTCTCGGATGGCACAGTACGGAACGCTTACTCAAAAACTGCATATTATCGTGTTCGCAAAGCGCTCACTCGGACTTTCAAAAATACAGATAGCGTCGAATGTGTGGGTGTATCCTACGAATTCTTTTTCGCGACTACTGTATATTCGCGACGCGGTACGGATAGGGAAGAAAATTATTTTCCAAACGCTTTTTACTAAAGGAGCAAGACCTATTCCCAAGATGCTGGTTAGCGCACAGGACCCGTTTGAAACAGGACTTGCGGGGCTTCGCATTTCGCGTGCACAGAAGATTCCTCTCCAGATACAGATTCATACAGATTTTCTAAATCCTCGGTTTCTTCGGCAGTCGCTACTCAATCGCATCCGTGCCCATATCGCCCCGCGTGTGCTGAAGGCTGCCAACGGTATCCGCGTGGTTTCTCCGAGGATCAAGGAGACTCTCCTTGAGGCGTTCCCCAAACTCTCGGGACGTGTCGATGTGCTCCCGATCTTTGTGGACGTTACGCGCATCAGAGAGCACGTTCCGGCAATTGATCTTCACAAAGAATACCCGCAGTTTGACCAGATCGTTTTGGTTGTCTCTCGGCTGGAGAGTGAAAAGAATGTTTCTCTGGCGCTCCGCATCTTTCAGAAGGTTTTTCAGAAATATCCCAAGGCGGGGCTTATCGTCGTGGGGTCGGGGAGGGAAGAGAAGCACCTCAAGATACTTGCGCAAAAATTTGGTATTGGAGAAAGTGTAATATTTGCAGGAGAGCAGCGTGATGTGTATTCATATTACAAAACTGCGGATGTTGTGCTGCTTACTTCAAACTATGAAGGATACGCCATGGTGCTCATTGAGGCGGCAGCGGCGGATTGCCCCGTTGTAACAACCGATGTGGGCATTGCGAACGACCTCATGCAAAACAGCGAGCGGCAGTTCGTCTGCCCGGTGGGGGATGCAGAGTGCCTTGCACGCGGGATCGTGAGTCTTCGCGAGAGCGCCGAGCTGCGCAAGGTTGCCGTGCTTAAGACTCAGGCGGTACTGGAGCGCATCACTCTTCGCGACCAAGAGGCGTATTTGCGGGCATACGGGAAGCTCTGGGAAGCATGTCTTGAATAGAGGGTGTCTTTCAGATACTATGATCATTCATGCAAACAAACACTAAACAGAAAAAGATCCTCGTGACGGGCACTGCGGGGTTTATTGGATACCATCTTGCGGAGGCGCTTCTTAAAGGTGGGTATTTTGTCGTTGGGGTGGACAATTTTACCCCGTACTATGATGTGCGCATGAAGGAGGCACGCCATAAACTGCTTCAAAAAAACAAAAAGTTCCACTTTTACAAAATTTCCATCGCTGATTACGCGGCTCTTGAAAAGGTGGTAAAAAAAGAAAAGCCGGATGTGATCGTGAATCTTGCGGCACAGGCGGGAGTGCGCTTCTCCCTCAAAGACCCGTGGTCGTATGCGGATGCGAATTATTTGGGGACACTCAATATTTTCGAAGTGGCACAAAAATATAGAGTAAAAAGAGTGCTGTTTGCTTCATCGAGTTCGGTATATGGGGATAATACAAAAACTCCTTTTTCTGAAAGTGACGCAACTGATCACCCTATGTCAGTATATGCCGCTTCAAAAAAGGGTAACGAGACGCTCGCCTATGCGTATCACTCACTCTACGGCATTGAGACAGCAGGAATGCGGTTTTTTACGGTGTATGGTCGTTACGGAAGACCCGACCTGGCAATTTTTAAATTTACAAAAAACATCATTCTGGGGAAACCGATCAATGTGTATAACCAGGGGGCGATGAAACGAAGTTTTACTCATGTTGATGATGTGGTACGCGGGGTCCAATCGCTCATTGAAAAAAAAGATCTCAAGTATGAAATCTACAATCTTGGTGGGGACGAGGTGACGCCACTCGTTACCTTCATTAAGATGCTTGAAAAGCGGATCGGGAAGAAGGCAGTAATGAACCTCATGTCTATTCAAGCAGGAGACGTTCCTTCAACGATTGCCGATACCACGAAGGCGCGCCGCGACCTTGGCTATCGTCCGCGTGTTTCCATGGAAGAGATCGTTGTCGACTTCGTCGATTGGTTTTTAGAAAACAAAGCATGGCTTCTTAAGCTCAAAGAACCGAAGCAGTAATTTTTACATGCGCCTTCTTATTCTTACACAAAAAGTTGATATACACGATCCAGTTCTTGGATTCTTCCACCGGTGGATCGAGGAGTTTGCCAAGCATGCTCGACAGGTGACGGTCATCGCGCTTGGGGTGGGGGAGTACCATCTGCCCCAGAATGTACGCGTGTTTTCGCTGGGTAAACCAGCCCAAGGCTGGTCCGCCTCGGACGGAGAGCGGTTTTTTTCACGCTTTAAATACAGTGTTCGTTTCTACCATCTCATTTGGAGAGAACGAAAGAATTATGATGCGGTGTTCGTACACATGAACCCGGAGTATGTTATCCTCGGAGGTTTTTTGTGGCGCTTGTGGGGCAAGAAGATCGCTTTGTGGTATACACACAAGAGCGTTGATCTCAAGTTGCGTCTCGCAGAAAAATTTGCTGACGATATTTTTACTGCGTCGAAAGAAAGTTTTCGTCTACCGAGCAAAAAAGTTATGGTCATGGGGCATGGGATTGACACCAATCTGTTCAGTGGGGCAAGAAAAAGAGAGAAAAAAGAAGGAGCACAAATCTCAATATTGCACGTGGGGAGGATTACCTCAATAAAAAATCTTGAGGCCGTAGTCGAAGCATTAAATATTCTCAAGAATGATCAAAAGGTCGATGCGCGCGCAGTCTTTGTTGGTGCACCGGTAACCGAAAGTGATAAAGAATATCTCAAAAAATTGCAAAAATCTGTGAATGACCGTAACCTAAGTACCGTCGTCTCCTTCGTCGGCGCTGTTAGCCATGATCGTGTACCGTCTTATTATGCAAGTGCGGATATTGTGGTTAATTTAAGCGATACAGGGAGTATTGATAAGGCGGTTCTCGAGGGGATGGCTTCCGGGGTGCATGTGCTTACCTCGAATGAGGCATTCAAAAATATCCTCCCACAGCATTGTATGGTTAGTAAAAACCCAAAAGAGATCGCAAAGAGGATAGTATTATTGGCGCACCGTACCCCTGAGCTTGCACTGCGTGACTATGTGGCGGGGCGGCATTCTCTCCCGCGGCTTGTTGACCTGATCGTAAAAATATATGAATAATAAAGAGTACGAACGATTTTATTACCAAAAGGCAGAAGGGAACTTGTTTGTTTCCGGTGAGCGCGGGGCGATAGCCGATTTTATTAGAGAACATACGCCCTCAGGGG
>MHUS01000004.1:13715-17987 GCA_001823505.1 Candidatus Yonathbacteria bacterium RIFCSPHIGHO2_01_FULL_51_10
CTTGAGGTCGGGTGCGGAACAGGGGAAATGCTTAACGTGCTTCCTGATACCATCCATTATACCGGCGTCGACGTTTCTTCCCTTGCCATAGAAGAGGCACAGAAGCGGCACAAGAGAGAAAGGGCGTCGTTTCGGTTACTTGCCGCGGGGACTTCAGCATTACCATTCCCCGAGAGCACTTTTGATATTGTGGTGAGCGTGTATGCGCTGGAGCATTTTCGCGCACCGAAAAAATATCTGCGTGAAATGGTGCGAGTGCTGAAGAAAGGAGGGCACCTGATTCTTCTTGCGCCAAATCTCGAACTCCCAACTGCTGTACCTAACGCGATACGCCACACCTCACATCGACATAAGGCGCTGTTTATAGGCAGACGCTTGGTGGATTATGGGAAAAGGGTCTTTGGGAATTATTCTTTTCGCACCATACCGGAAAATTACACTGAAGCGACTGGTCTATACGAAAAACCGGATGACGATCTAACCCATGTCGTATCTTCTTTTGAGGTGATTCGGTTCCTTGAGCAACACTGTCATCTTCAGACCATGAGAGCAAATCAATTAGGGAAGGGAAGCGGGGTAAAACATATGGCAAAGAGGCTCACCACCTTTCTCCCCGCGATGCGTTATTTTGGAACGGTTTTGTTTGTTATTATGCGCAAATAGCTATGCAGTCCATACTCAAGCACATACTGGAGTACACACTTTTTGCGGTGCGGAGCATCAGCGCACCCTTTTTGGGGATTAAAGAGGTGTCTATTTTATGTTATCACCAGATAGACAACCTCAACAGAGAAATATCGATACGGTCGGAAATATTCAAGGAGCAAATGCAGTATCTTAAAAATAAAGGGTATCATTTTGCCACTCTTGACGAGATCGTAGCCTATGTAAAAAGAGAAAAAGACCTACCCCGTAAAACCGTTGCCGTCACTTTTGATGATGGATACCAAAGTGTCTATGAGCATGCTTTCCCCATACTCAAGCGATATGATATCCCCACGACAATTTTTCTTGTCGATGATTTTGAGGGAAGTAAGGAACGCAGGGGAACAAACGCAGACGGGTTGAACAAAAAAGATATCGACACTATGCTAGCATCAGGGCTTGTGCAGATCGGTGATCATTCAAGAACACATTTGATGCTGGATGAGATTTCCGGCGAGGAGCTTCTTGGGGAGCTGTGCGGCAAAAAACAAAAGTATTCGTATTTTGCGTATCCGGGCGGGCACCATTCAAATGACGTGCGTACGGCGGTGCGCGAGGCCGGCTTCCAAGCTGCATTCGGAATTGGGCAAGGGCTTGTCTACCCCGGCGACGACATCTTTCGCCTTAGACGCAATGTGATAACAGGGACGATGTCCAAAATAGATTTCAAGACGCGTGTTACAAAGACGATCGATTGGTATATGTTTATTGTCCGTCTATTCAAATAGATATGGAAAAGATTCGTTGTACTGTTGGCATATTAACATATAATTCCGGCGTAACGCTTCGGCGCGCTTTGGAGTCGGTAAAGGATTTCAGTGAGATCATTGTGAATGATGGAGGAAGTACGGACGATACACTCTCGATCGCAGAAGAGTATGGCGCACGGGTCATTGTGCAAGACGGAGTGTGCAAAAATGCCGACGGTACTCTGAAAGATTTTTCTTGCGCAAAGAATCAGCTGCTGCGCGCGGCAAGGAATGATTGGTTTTTAGTGATCGATTCTGATGAGGCGATATCTGAAGGTCTTTGTGGTGAAATACGGCAGCTCGTCATGTCAGAGGACACGGCACACGTGTATAATGTACCCATTCGCATAATTCTCGACGGCAAGGAAATAAAATATTCTTCCAACTATCCCGGGTACCAACATCGATTCTTTAATAAAAAAAGCGCCGCGCATTTTGAGAAACCGGTGCACGAAAAGGTGACTTACGATACAATCCGCTATACCCCTCGGACACTCACGCATCCGTGGTACGTTTTTACTACTCGAGACGAAATGACGCACTACCTGCGTTCAACGAAAAAATATATTGACATGGAGGCGCGAAAAGGGGTTGACCAGCCGTTCGGCGAGTACCTGCGCTTCTCAGTATGGGGAAATATTCTGAAATCGGCGAAGATTGTTGTTAAGGCGTTATATATTTACCTGCGGCACGGAGGCAGAGATACTTTGCCGGTGCGCGCTGAGTTGGGGCGAGCTCTGTATCCTTTGGTGGTTCTTGGGGAGTTCACCTGTTTGCAATGGAAACGTTTAATAAAAAACTCCACACCTAGTGCGCGGGGCATACTGAGTGTTCACCGCAAAGAGAGTGCCTCAAAGACCATCTGTTTTTTTGGTATCTACGACCCTATGTATGCGCGCGCGCGAGTATTGCGCGAAGGTTTTCGTATCCACGGATACAACGTGGTTGAATGTTGTGTTGATCCTGCCATAGGTGCGCTGAAGAAATTTGGAGCACTCTACGGGAGGTATCGCGCACTGCCGGAAAAGCAGTTCGACCATGTCATCGTGATGTTTCCCGGGCACAGCGTGGTATGGCTTGCCCGGCTCTTGTTCGGTAAGAACATTATTTTTGATGCGTTTGTTTCGCTTTACAACACCGAAGTGGAGGACAGGAAACGGCACCGAAAGGGAAGCATCGCTGCGCATTATTACAGCTTCCTCGACCGTTCTGCGGTGGGCATGGCATGGGGGGTCTTACTCGACACTAATGCACACATCGAGTACTTTGCGAAGCGCTATCGTGTTGCCCGCGAAAAATTCGTGCGTGTTTTTGTTGGCACGACAACAGACCTGTTCTATCCCGGGATGCAGGTAACACCGGGTCCTTTCACGGTGCATTTTCATGGGGGGTACTCGCCGCTTCAAGGAGCAAAATATATTGTAGCGGCTGCCGGCATCCTCAAAGACAAGGGAATACGATTTAGCATGATCGGTGATGGACAAGAATACCGCGATGCGCGTAGCTTTGCACAAACGCATAACATTGATACTATTGAGTTCATCCCCCGCGTTGCCTTGGCTGAGCTTGGGGGGTATATACAGAAAAGCAGCATTGTTTTGGGGGTGTTTGGCGTGACATCAAAGACCGCCATGGTCATTCCCAACAAGATCTACGAAGCGCTCGCCTGTGGCAAACCGGTCATCACCGCTGACACGCCAGCGGCAGCGGAATTGCTCAAGGATACACAGAGCGCTCTTCTCGTGCCGCCGGGAGACCCGGAAGCGTTGGCGCGTGCCATCATGACGCTTCGTTCGGACGATGTGCTGCGCGATCGTATAGCCGAGAAGGGGCATGAAATATTTTTAGCAGAGGCGACGCCCAAGGTGATCGTAGGAAATATATTGAAACAATTACCACACCATGTCTGACCACGCACCATTCTTTTTTGATCCCAAAAAACTCAACGCTCTTGCGGAGCGATACCGCGATCAATACGTGAATGCCGATCCATGTCCGCATATTTACTTTGATGACTTTCTTCCAATAGAGGCTGCGGAGGATGTCCTTGCGGAGTTCCCCGGGGCAGGGGTCATTACCTGGAAGAATATTGGCAATGAACATGAGATAAAGAAATCATGTGAGAATGAGCAGCATATCGGACCGATGGCACGCCATCTCATCGCGCAATTCAACAGCAGCGCATTTGTAACCTTTTTGGAGAAACTCACCGGTATTGATGGTTTGATCACTGATTCACACCTGCGGGGCGGCGGACTGCATCGCATTGAGAAGGGGGGCTATCTTAAAGTGCATCTTGATTTCAACTGGTATCCAAAGTTACGTCTCACGCGACGTCTCAACATTCTTTTTTTCTTGAACAAGGATTGGAAGGAAGAATACGGAGGCCATTTTGAGCTATGGGATAAGGATATGAAAAAAGCTCAGGCAAGGATCTTGCCGGTATTTAATAGACTTGCGCTGTTCGCCACATCCGAAGAAAGTTATCACGGGCATCCTGATCCGCTTAATTGTCTGGAGGGAATGGCGCGTAAATCGATCGCTCTCTATTACTACACGAGTAATGGAACAGAAGAAGTGCAAAAGTACTCTACGGTGTTTCGTCCACGACCGGGAGAAGATTTTCTTAGGGGAGGGAGTTTTTCAAAAAATTTGATTCGTGAACTCATGCCTCCCATCATATATAAAAATGTTAAAAAAATATTAGGAAAGAAATAGTATGAAGAAAGAAGACCTTCTTATTGCGTTTGCGAAAGAATTGCCACGGAATGCGCGGCTTTTAGATGTGGGGTGTGGTACGGGTAAGGCAATAAAACGT
>MHUS01000005.1:0-1927 GCA_001823505.1 Candidatus Yonathbacteria bacterium RIFCSPHIGHO2_01_FULL_51_10
CGATACCTCCATTTATTCCGGCCGCATTGTTATTAACGGAAATGATGGCGTTCATTTTGACGCAATAAACCTAACCCTTGATCCCTCAGAGCACTATATTCTCTTTATGAACAAGGTTGATGGAACACTTTGGAGTATTGATCTCACCCAAGCAGTAGGACTTGACTAGGCCGAAGCCAGATACAAGATGGGGATTATTCCCCCACATATCGCACGACGACACGGCGGTTTTTCCCTTCTCCTGTTGATTCAGTCTTGATGCTTTCGGTACCCGAGAGGATCGCGTGCACGATCATACGCTCGTATGCAGGCATGGGGTCCATTTCCACGTCGATCTTAAAGTATTGTGCTCGCTCGGCGAGCAAGCCGGTCTTTTCCTTGATCTCCGCGATCTTTTTGCTCTGATAATCGTCCACGTCAACAATAAACCCCCCTTGCTCCTGCTCGTTTCTTCCCAGCTTCCGTTCAACGATCTTACGAACAATGTGGCTAAGTGCGGTCAAATGTGCTCCTTGGTTGCCGATCAGTAGGTGCGCTTTGTCGGTTTTAATATGAAAACGCGTCACTTTGATGGTTTCTTCAGGGGCAACCTCGATCTCACCTGAGATCTCCATGACGTTAAGCAATTGTTGTATAATTTCTTTGATTTCCTCATTATTCATACCGATTTTTTAGAGCGGCGGACCCACAGTTCATAAAACAACGAGAATAGGTTGCTGGTTGCAAAGTAAAGGGCAACGATCCCTGACACAACGTACGCGATCACGCCAACAATGATCGGGAAAACATACTTCATTTGAACATTCATGCTACGGGTGAACTCTTCCGAGAACGAGAGTTTCCCTTCGCTC
This sequence comes from Candidatus Yonathbacteria bacterium RIFCSPHIGHO2_01_FULL_51_10, assembly GCA_001823505.1. Taxonomy (GTDB): domain Bacteria; phylum Patescibacteriota; class Minisyncoccia; order Phycocordibacterales; family UBA1539_B; genus 2-01-FULL-51-10. Next base: position 852 of record MHUS01000005.1, read on the forward strand.
TGGGTCAATGCGGGAGAGGGGAGCGATATCTTGGTGTGGAAGAACTGGGCGACCGCCGCAACAACCGCAAGGATAATGCTTTTGTTCGTGAGATCTATGAGCCCTAAGAAAACAGGGTCAATCGTCGCCGTGGCATGCACAAAAGAATAGAGAAGTGCCGGATTGTTTGCGGCCACTTCACGATAAAAGACGAAATAAAGCCCCATAACGATCGGTGTTTGCACCAAGAGTGGAAGGCACCCGGAAAATAGGTGGACGCCCTTCTCTTTGTATAGCGCCATGGTCCTCTTATACACTTCTTCTTTGTTTTTGCCGTATTTTTCCTGGATTTTCTTAAGATCCGGTTGGACCTCCCGCATCTTTATCTGTGACTCGATCGCTTTTTTTGAAAGAGGAAGGATCAATACTTTTACCAAAATAGTGAGGATGATGACCGCTATCCCGAGATCCGCCCCCGGAACAGCTGCCAAAATGAGGATGAGAGCATTGTAAAATGGTCGAACAAACCCCTCCATGAAGATTTCTGACATAGTGCCATTGTAGACCAATTAAGGTACTTTATCAATTTTAGGATCCCCCCACGGATGGCAGCGGCCGATTCTTTTTAGTGCGAGCCACCCGCCACGAACTATGCCGTGTTTTTGTACCGCTTCAATGGCATAGTCTGAACACGTAGGGTAAAAACCGCACGTTGACCCCTTGGTAATGCCTATTTTTTTGAGTATCCCGTGATCGGGGGAGAGGATATGTTGATACCCACGGATAAAGCACGCCATGAGGCTTCTGGGGGCATCCATGAGCACCTTAAGAGCCCGCCTTGAGTGAGGAGATGAGGGAGAAAACTTCCTGGGAGACTGCTCTGTATGGCGCTTTGAGGATCTCTTTTTTTGCATAAAAAACACAGATAAGCCCTGTGGATATATTGGGGATTTCGCGAATAGCCGAGTAAACACGGCGTCTAATGGTATTCCGAGTGACGGCCTGTTTCGCTATTTTTGACGACGTAACCACTGAAAATCTCGAGGGGTTCGCCTTATCTCCCGTAGCAACCGCCCGCAATGAAAGATACTCCCCGG
>MHUS01000005.1:1950-11546 GCA_001823505.1 Candidatus Yonathbacteria bacterium RIFCSPHIGHO2_01_FULL_51_10
GCTTTCTTCCCCGCGCGGCGGGTCCTGGGGAGCATGGTATTTAGACGGCAAGCTTTTTCCTTCCTTTTGTTCGCCTTTTGGTGATCACTCGTTTTCCGTTTGCTGACTTCATACGGACAAGGAACCCGTGCGTTTTGCTGCGCTTTCGCTTTTTTGGTTGATATGTTTGTGACATGATGTTTGGTTTTTTGTCGGCGTTATGGTTTGTGCCAACACGTTATACACATGTTATTACCATATTCATCAACAGTTGGCAAGTTTCGTCTTTCCCCACGGGGTATATAATGACCTAGCATAAAAGCACCCCTCTATTATGACCGATGATAAACAACTATGGGAACGGGCGCTTGTCGAGATCGAGACCGGCGTCTCCAAAGCAAATTTTAGCACATGGTTTCGTAACACTTCAGTGATCAAGGATGAGGATGGGGTTGTTCATGTTGGTGTTCCGTCAGAATTCGTTCGTGATTGGTTGTTTAATAAGTTTCACAAGGTCATTCTTAAGTCCCTCAGGACCGTTGATGAGCACACGCGTGCGGTTGAGTATATTGTAGTAAAAAATCCTTCAAAACTGGCTTCTCTTGCCCATGCCGCTCCCCAAAAGATCATGGGGCAACCCTTGCCGCTTGAGGAGCACTACATAACTCGTGATGATAACCTTAATCCTCGTTATATTTTTGATTCATTCATTATCGGTTCATTCAACGAACTTGCTTTTGCGGCGGCACAAGCGATCATCGAAAGACCCGGTGCTGTATATAATCCGTTCTTTGTGTATGGCGGCACAGGACTTGGCAAAACTCACCTGATCCAATCGATCGGCAACAACATAAAACATCGCTCCCCTGAGAAAAAGGTTTTTTATACTACATCGGAAAAATTCTCTGCTGATTACATTGACAGTATTCAGGAAAACAAAATGCACCCGGGGAAAATGTCTGCATTCAAAGAGAAGTATCGATCGTATGACGTCCTTATTATGGACGATATCCAATTCCTCTCAAACAAAGAGAAAACTCAAGAGGAGCTCTTCCATGCTTTTAATGAGCTCTATCAGCAAGGGAAGCAGATCATCTTCTCGTCTGATAAACACCCGGCATACCTACCCGCTGTTGAAGACCGCCTTAAATCACGCTTTTCTGCGGGAATGATTGTTGATATCCAGCACCCGGAATTCGAATCCCGCCTTACAATCCTTCGCTCAAAAGCGAAGCAGGTTAACTTTTTCCCCCCGGATGATGTTTTGGAATATATAGCAACCCACATTCAAGGGAATATCCGCGAGCTTGAGGGTGCCCTCAATGCGGTTGTGTGCCAATCACAACTTAAAGGACGCCACATAGACCTTAATGAAATAAAAACATTAGTAAAAACAACCATACAGCCCAAGAAAAACATTTCTGTTAAAGAGGTGGTGCGTATTGTTTCAATGTTTTACAACATCGACGAAGAAACATTATATGAAAAAACACGAAGGAAGGAGGTGGTGAAGCCGCGGCAGATCGTCATGTATCTTTTAAGAGAGGATTTCAGTATCTCGTTTCCTTCTATTGGACAGAAATTGGGGGGGAGGGATCACACAACCGTTATACACTCGTGTGATAAAGTTCGTGCTGATCTTAAAACCGACCCACTCCTTATGCAAGAGATTGAGCAGATTCGGGCGATGTTTTAGGGGATTACTTGTGGATTAAGTATGGGGAAATATGTTGAATACTTGTATACTGCGGTAAAAATAATTTTTATGAAAAATAAAATAAAAACTTTTCAACATACTGTCCACAAAGTTTTTATGTAACGTTCAAAAAATACTATTATAAAGAAACATTCTTTTAGTTAATCCACTTATTCACACACTATATAATAATAAGTATTATAAAAAAATAAATTATGGAATTCGAAACAACAAAAGATGTCTTAAAAAATCCAATAACATTCGCAGAAAAAGCGACGGGGAAAAACAGTACCCTTCCTGTGCTTTCCTCTATTATCCTTACAACAAAAAAACAATCATTAACAATTCAAGCAACAAACCTTGATATTGGCGTTGAATTCACTATACCAGTAAAAGTCATCAAAGAAGGATCCATTGCTGTTCCCGGGGTACTCCTATCTTCTGTGATAGGAAATATACAAACATCTAAAAAAATAACCTGCAGTACAAAGCAGGGAATATTCAATATTATAACAAATGGAGACACGATCACCCTCAACACAACACCACAAGAAGACTTCCCTATGATCCCTGTGGTGCAAGAGGGGGATATGTTCACCACACAATCAAAAAAATTCATTTCAGGCTTGAAGTCTGTTGTATATGCGGCATCGTTATCCGACATAAAACCAGAGTTTTCAGGGGTATATGTATACCCACAACAACAAAATCTTGTTTTTGTGGCCACCGACACCTACCGGCTTGCGGAAAAAAAGATACCTGAAAAAAGCGCAAGTTCGTTTCCTGGTATCATTATTCCTCACAAAAATATAACTGAAATATTACGGATCTTTGAGGGAGTTGATGATGATATTGCTGTCGTTTCAAACAAGAACCAAATTTCATTTTCAACGGAAACAATCCACATCTCATCACGAGCGATCAACACACCATTTCCAAATTATCAAGAAATATTCCCAAAAACATACACAACAGAAGCAACCATCTTAAAACAAGACCTCATTGACATACTAAAAATAACCAACAATTTTTCAGATAAATCAGGGAGGGTTACCTTCACGATCAACCCAAAAATAAAACAATGTTTTATTGCCGCGCAAAACCAAACAACCGGTGAACAAGTTTCAACTGTAGACGCGGTACTTTCCGGAGAGGATGCTTCACACGATTACAATTACCGGTATATTCTTGAGTGTCTTCAGTATGTACCACACGACAGTATTATCTGTAAGGTGAGCTCAGATGGGAAATTGGTCATCACCGGGTTAGGTGACCCATCATTCACTTATTTGGTAGCGCCCCTTATGAAACAAGGGTAGATAGCATGTCCCATAAACACATTAAAGATTTTTTTCAACGCTTTGCGCTCCTTACTCCAACAGAGCGGATCGTTAAAGAAGCGGCAACAAGTGCTATTTACGCCACTACGAACATTACCGTGTCGCCAAAATCAATGGTGTACCACAACAACATCATTTACATAAAAGGATCTCCGCTGGTAAAAGGAGAGATCCTTATTCACAAAAAAGCGATCCTCGAGATCCTTAAAAAAGATATTCCCAAAAACACTCCACAAAATATCATGTAGTGATGTCCACTGGACTAATTCTCACTGATCAAGAAATTGACCACCGCAGAACCTCGGTTGTACGCAGTATCATACACAACCACGCGGATCGTATTAGTATCCGCCGGGGCGATGTCTTGGGGGGAGAATGAGAATGAAATGGGGTACGAAGAGGTGGTTCCCATCAAAACATCATTTACATAAATCTCTGCTTTAAGAAAAGGAAACGAACCTGTTTCTGTTGCGGATACCAAAACATTGCCGCTGGACAAGACACTACCCCCAGGCAATGGCGAGGAAATAGCAACCACGGGAGCTGCGCTCGCGGTGTGAGCATCATCGTACGCGGTAGGGATAATATTTGAGGATTGATCAACGTATCCATGCGCTGCGGCCCATGCACGGACCGGGGGCTCCCATAAATGGAATTGCGGATCGTTGTTGGGGTTTGAGGGAATGCCTGATGTTGGATCATTTTTATTGATCCAAAAAAGTTCAGAATGGACACTCTGCACAACACGCTCTTCACGGAGACTGTCAGGTGTCTCCGGGGTGGCGCGCTTACCTGATATTTTGTCGATAAAGTATGAGATACCGCCTTGCCAAAGACCGCGTGCGATGGGAGGCATTGCAGGGTCTGCGCCGTGCTGGGGTGCGGGGAATTGCTCTGGCTGGGTCGCGTCGAGCGCTGCCTGCATCACCGCGTGCCACATGGGGGTAACGATCAACCCGGAGATCTTCTTTTCCATAGGAGTGTTGTCGTTGTTCCCGACCCACGCACCCAAAGCGAGCGTCGGCGTGTATCCCACCGTCCACGTGTCGCGATAGTCGTTTGTGGTACCAGTTTTGACCGCCACATCTCTCCCGGGAAAGTAGAGCGCCGAGTTGGTGCCGTACAGCGGCGTACGGGCTACATTATCCTTCAAAATATCAGAAACAATGAGGGCTGTATTTCGGTTGAGCGCTTGCTTTGGTTTTGGGTCGAACTGCTCAAGAACATTTCCGTTCTTGTCGCGCACTTCGAGGATGTAAGCATAGGGATTGCGCACTCCTTCGTTGGCAAAAACTCCGTACGCGCTCGTCATCTCAAGAAGCGACACCTCACCACCACCAAGTACCAACGTGAGTCCATATCGCGCCGGGTCGGTGAGACTGGTGATTCCCATAGCGTGCGCTGTCTCGATGGAGTCTTTGATCCCTGAAAGGTAGAGCGTCTTTACCGCGGGGATGTTCACAGACTGTGCCAACGCATCACGCAGACTCATGGGGCCACGGAATACGTTGTCGTAGTTCTCCGGGCTATAACAGCCACCACCGGCGGAACCACAACCGGTGTCAAATTGTGTTGGAACATCAAAGACCACACTTTCGGGGCCGTATCCTTTTTCAAACGCAGTCGCATATACGAATGGCTTGAATGATGACCCCGGTTGGCGATGAGCGAGGGTTACGTTGAAGTTTCCTTCATGGGCGGTATCAAAATAGTCGCGTGAGCCGACCATAAGGAGCACTTGGCCGGTCTTCGGATCGATCCCCACCATTCCCGCATTGTGGGCGTTGAACGATTTTTCGTTGATATCTCCATAGGTAGTTATCGCCTCCTCGGCTTTTTGTTGCAAGGTATAATCAAGAGTCGTGGTCACCTGGAGCCCACCCTGTTCGGCGACACCCTCTCCGTATTTTTCAGCCAAATACTCTTTTACGACCTCCACAAAGTGCGGTGCTTTGATCCCGTACTTTTCTTTCGGAAGAAAAGTTACTTGTTCTGCTTTTGCTGTATCGTAGTCTTGTTGATCAATAAATCCCAAGGTGAGCATTCGATCAAGAACCAAGTTCTTTCGGGCATCGAGGGCTGTGCGGTTGTTGCCATAGGGAGAAAAATAAGTTGGCGCCTGAGGAAGTGCGGCGAGGTACGCTGATTGTGCAAGATCAACTTCGTTTGCGTGTTTCCCAAAAAATGCCTTGCTCGCTTCTTCAATTCCGTAAATATTGCCACCATAGGGAGTTTCATTAAGATAAAGCTCAAGGATCTCATCCTTGGTGAACGCACGCTCTATTTTAAGAGCCAAAATGATCTCCTTGATCTTGCGCGTAATTGTTTTTTCCGGCGTGAGGAGTGTATTCTTCACCACCTGCTGGGTGATCGTTGACCCACCTTGAACGTATCCCCCTCCGAAGATATCTGAAAGGAGCGCGCGCATGAGCGATGTTATGCGAATTCCCTCATGGGTATAGAATTGGTCATCCTCGATCGCGATGGCCGCGTTGCGGGCAGCAGGGGAGATATCGGTGAGGGTTATCGAAGTGCGCTTAATATTATCGTGTACGTCATAGAGGAGCGTTTCTCTTGTTCTGTCGTATATTTTTGTAGATTCAATAACCTTCCTGTCGTTGAAGGTGGAGAAGTCGGGGATGGTGACACTGCTTGCCACAATAACGATAAAGCCAAGAGAAAAAAGCAGCAGTGCAGCCGCGACAAATCCGGCAACCTTTATCGTATGGCGCCAGTTTTTAAGCCGTATATTCTTAAAACGGTGGAGTTTCTTTCTCACTGCCAATAGCATAACATATCCAAGGCCTGTCAGGACAGATACGGTGTTGTGTGGTACAATGCTCTCGATTATCTATGTCATCTCACCATATTTCACATGACCTCACCGAGCTCCTCACCCGAGGGGTTGCTGAGGTTATCCACGAGGAAAAGCTCGCCGAAAAACTCGCATCCGGGAAGACTTTGCGGATCAAGTATGGCATTGACCCTACAAGCCCCAACCTCCATGTGGGGCGCGCCGCAGCCCTCCTCAAGCTCCGTACGCTCCAGAAGCTCGGGCATAAGGTCGTGTTCATTGTGGGGGATTTTACCGCGATGATCGGGGATACGTCTGATAAAGAAGCCGAGCGTCCTATGCTCACCAAAGATGAGGTGCAGAGCAATCTCAAAACCTATGTGAGACAGGCAGGTAAATTGATCGACCTTGATGCTGCAGAGATCCACTACAATCACGAATGGCTTGGAGAACTCTCATTCACCGATCTTTGTGAGCAAACAAACCAATTTTCGGTCGCTGACTTTATTGCGCGGGATAATATCGCGCGGCGACTAAAGAAAGGGTCTCGTGTGTCGCTCCGAGAGGTGCTCTACCCAGTCATGCAGGGGTATGACAGTGTGCAGGTGCATGCGGACGTTGAGATCGGCGGGACGGATCAGCGCTTTAACATGCTCGCGGGGAGGACTCTCCAGGAGCATTATGGGCAGGCGCCGCAAGACATCATCATGCTCGACCTCCTTGAGGGGCTCGATGGGCGCAAAATGAGCTCAAGTTGGGGTAATACGATCAACGTTGAGGATGAACCGAACGATATGTATGGCAAGGTCATGAGTCTGCGCGACGAGCTCATCGTTTCATATTTTATTCGGGCGACCGATGTGCCGCTTGATGAGGTGCGTGAGATCGAGCGAAAACTTGCTGAAGGGGAAAATCCTCGTGACGCAAAGCATCACCTTGCGCAAGCAATGGTCACGCTCTACCATGGCGCAGAACGCGCCAAAAGCGCAGGCGAATTTTTTGTGCAGACCTTTACGCAAGGCGTTATTCCTACCGATATCCCCGAAGTATCTGTCACAGAAGGCACACCGCTCATTGACACACTTCTTTTGACCGGACTCGTCAAGTCAAAGACAGAGTGGCGCACGCTGGTAGATGGCGGCGCCGTGGAATGGATGAAGGAGGACGTGCGTGTGACTGACTCCGCAGAGCTCGCTCACTCCGGCACCTTGCGCCTCGGGAAAAAACGGTTTCTTCGGATAAAAATTTCCTAAACCTTTCCAGTTGGCGCGCTGGGGAATGAACGAAACGCACAGGGTGACCTATCATACAGTTGTGGGTATAGCCACAACTGTATGATAGGGGGCATTCTAGGACGGTCGTCGTAGAATGTTCCAACCAAACAATGAAAAAATCCAAGGGCTCCCCTTGGATGAAAACAGGGGAGAAGCAACAAAAAGCCGCCGGTCAACCGGCGGCTTTTTGCAACGGTGGGGATACTACCCCTCCTCTCCGAATCCCTCGAGTTCCTCGTCGGCATCTTCGTCGTCAGCGTCCTCATCATCAACGCCGAGAGCGTCATCGTCGGCCTCTTCTTCTTCAGCAAACACTTCATCCAATTCATGCAGGCTCGTGTCGCTCATTTCAACGTCCTCATCGTTCGTATCTTTTTCTTCATCGTAACTCATACGATCGTAACAAAAGTTATTTATCGTGCTAATAAGCGCCTGCCCGGCGCGAGGTGCACTAGTTGTATCAAAAACATTTTAAAAAGACAACACTACACGGGATAACCTGTGGAAAACTCTGAATCACCTTCTTTCCAATAGGTTTTTGAGGCCCCCGTGAGCGAAATGGGTAAGCCCGATCGCGATGGCATCAAGCTCGTCATCGAGCATTTTCTCGTGTTCCATCTTAAGGATCGAGCGCACCATCACCGCCACTTGCGCTTTGTCAGCCTTTCCGTAGCCCGTGACGGCAACTTTCACTTGAAGAGGTGTGTATTGGTGGACAGGAAGACCCAAAACCGTTGCTTTGTAAATGAGCATGCCGCGTACTTCAGCCACGCGCGAAGCGGTCTTCTCATTCTTTCCAAAAAAAAGTGTTTCAAGGGCCATCAACTCCGGCTTGTGTTTTTGAACTACCTCATCAACGGCATCGCCAAGAAGTTTCAAGCGCTCAGGAAAAGAAAGTTCCGCCGACGTCTGCACACACGATGAATACACAAGATTTTCTTTTCCTTCCTCACGGGAGAGGATTGCAACACCCATGCGGTCAAATCCTGGGTCAATAGAAAGTAGTATCATGTACGCATCAATTATTCGTCAGGGAAAACTGCATTCGTAAAAACATCTTGAACGTCGTCGTTTTCTTCGAGTGCGTCGATCAAGTGCTCGAGTGCCGAGGCGTCTTCTTTTGAGAGCTCTGTTTCTGTCTGCGGAGCCCATCCATCAGCGGTCTTCGTGAACGCCCATGTGGCTGAACCGATTGCGGCAAGAGCCGAGCCGTTCTTTGAGAGAATGTGCTTCACGTCTTGGGCGGTGCGATTCTTGCTGTCCGTGAGTCCTTCAATGATCAGTGCGGCACCGCCCGGTCCGTACGCTTCGTACTGTACGTGCTCCATGTTTCCCGCATCTCCGCCGAGGCCCTTTTTTACCGCGCGGTCAATATTATCCGCGGGCATGTTTACTCCTTTTGCTTTTTCGATCACGGCACGGAGCGCCGGGTCGTTCGTGTTGCCATTTGATTTTTTTGACTCCGAGGCGATCAGGCGCGCAAACTTACCGAAGACCTTACTCTTCTTTGCATCCGTCGCTCCTTTTTGTCGCTTGATCTGCGACCATTTATTGTGTCCGGACATACCAAAAATCAATGAATGATAATGAATGTGATCATAGTAATTTCTCCTGGCGATTGAGAGGGATATCTTTGCCCAAGTGCTCATACGCACGATTGGTTGCCACACGCCCCCGTGGGGTGCGTTCAAGGAATCCGATCTGCATCAAGTATGGCTCGTTGACCTCCTCAATAGTACCCATGTCCTCGGAGAGGGCAGCGGCGATGGTGGAGAGCCCCACCGGCCCACCACCGAATTTTTCTATAATAGTAAGGAGGATCGCCCGATCAAGCGCCGAAAGACCCAACACATCGATTTCCAGGAGGTTCAATGTTTTGTCCACAATATCTTTTGTGAGTGTGTCTCGTTCGATCTGCGCCATATCACGGCAGCGTTTCAAAAAGTAGTTTGCGGTGCGCGGGGTCGAGCGACTGCGTGTGGCGATCACTTCTGCGGCACCTTCCTCGATCCCAATATCCAAGATCCCCGCCGAGCGACGGACGATCTGCTCGATCTCTTTGCCGGTATAAAACTCAAGGCGGAACACACCGCCGGAGAATCGGGAACGCAGTGGCGAGGAGAGGAGCGATACGCGTGTTGTTGCGGCGATCAAGGTGAAGGGCGGCAGCTCAAGCTGCAGGGTGCGCGCCGAGGGGCCTTTGCCAATAATGATGTCGAGTACACCTGATTCCATCGCGGGGTAGAGGACTTCCTCGATCAGTTTGCTCAATCGATGGATCTCATCAATAAAGAGCACATCTCCCGGAGAAAGATTGGTGAGGATTGATGCAAGGTCGCCCACCTTCTCTATTGCGGGGCCCGATGTTGATCGTATTTGCGATCCCATCTCGCGCGCGATCAAGTGCGCGAGCGTTGTTTTGCCAAGACCCGGGGGACCATAAAACAAGAGGTGCTCTGCAGGATGTTTGCGTTCACGTGCGGCGGTCAGGAGGATCTTTAAGTTTTCCTTGA
>MHUS01000005.1:11575-14333 GCA_001823505.1 Candidatus Yonathbacteria bacterium RIFCSPHIGHO2_01_FULL_51_10
ACAGTCGGGCGCAGTGTTTGGTCAAGAAAGGCCGTTTCTTTGCGGATCTCTTTTGGGTCTTTGGGAGGGGTTGAGCCCGTTGTGAAAGGTGGCGTTGTCATAAAGAAGGTAATGGGGACTTGGGTAACTTAAGATTACCACAAAATACAGCTGTAGCAGGCCATTGACCACCTTCTACGACCGGGCTTGACATAAATTTTCTTTTATGCTAGCATACCAATATTAGCGTTTTGGCGCCTTCCTGAAAACAAATGAGGGAATGTGCTCGAGTAGGGATATTCGGGCAGTGGTTTCTTATTTTTTTCGGGACGTTGCACAAGGGTTAATTGAGATCGAGATCGAGCACATAAACCTCTAAACGATTGAGTCCGCCAGGGCTTACTGATGTTTTTTGAGGACGTTTTGGGTACCCCGCAAGGGGATATTCTGGAACTATCCTTAAAAGAACCGCTACCTTTTATTCTTAGGAACGAAAGGATCGCTTAGAGGTTCATATGCTTGATCAAAGAACCTGTTTCAGATGTCGTCTCCATGAGGCGGCGCCTGAAACAGGTTCTTTTCGTTTTCAAGGAGCTTCCAGGTCGATCGTTCGGGAAAGTTCTTCAAGCGAGGTCATCCCCGCGAGCACTTTCACGATACCGTCTTCACTCATGGTGAGAATGCCCTGGTCTTCCGATGTGGCAACGATCTCGCGCTCACTTGGATTTTCGGCAATGAGTTGTTCAAGCTTCTCATCCATGCGGATCGCCTCATAAATACCCACACGACCCTTGTATCCCGTGTTGTTGCAGGTGTCACATCCCACCGGGCGACAGATCTTGCCAATCGTGGGGGCTCCTTCTTTCTTTCTGCCGACACCAATAAGAATGTGCTCAATGATCGCGCGTTCTTCACTCGTCGGCTCCTCTTCCTTTTTACACGAAGAACAGAGTCGGCGCAAGAGGCGCTGCGCGATCGCAACAGAAAGTGACGAACCGATGACCTTTGGATTGACACCAAGATCAACCAAGCGTGGGATCGTTCCTGCCGCGTTGTTGGTGTGAAGCGTCGAGAGGACGAGGTGACCGGTCAATGATGCGTTGACGGCGATCTTCGCTGTCTCGCCGTCGCGAATTTCTCCCACCATGATGACGTCCGGGTCTTGGCGGAGCGCGGCACGCAGTCCCGAGAGGAACGTGTAGTTGCTTGTCTCGTTTACCTGCGTCTGCGAGATGCCCGGCAGGTGGTATTCAATAGGGTCTTCAATGGTGATGATCTTTATCTCGGGGGAGTAGACTTTGCGCAAAAAGGCATAGAGAGTCGTAGTTTTTCCCGATCCGGTTGGGCCGGTGGTGAGGATCATGCCGTTCGGCTTTTCGATCTCGTGCAGGAGGATCTTGAGGAGCCCCGGCTCGATCCCCATGTCATCAAGCGAAAGCTCGATCGATGCGGGGTTTAAGATACGCATGACCACGCCTTCTCCGTAGGCGGAGGGGAGGACCGAGGTACGAATCTCAATATCAACATCGCCCAACTTAATACTAAAGCGCCCATCTTGCGTGTCGGCGTTCACGTTGAGCTTGAGCCCTGAGAGCAGTTTCAAACGCGAGAGCACAAGCTTGTACGTTTTGTGGTCTATCTGAGCCAAGTTTTGGAGTACGCCGTCAAGGCGGTAGCGAATATGCACGGACTCTTCTTCCGGCTCAATATGAATATCGGACGCACCGATGCTGATCGCGCCGGAGAGGATGATCTCGAGCACCTTAGAAACCTGGTGGATGCCTTTTTGCGAGATGGTGTTGCCCAAAAGCTCGCGGATGCTCGTGGTCGTGGTGAGTTCTTTGGCAAGGCGAGCGACCTCTTCTCCTGAAATATCAAGCACCCCTGCGTCGGTGCGTGAGGCGAGGGAGAGGTCTTTGTAGCGGTCCCAAACGCGGGCAAGCCCTGAACGCGCCGCCATATACACCACGGGACGGTAGCCGCGCGACTCAAGATCTCGCAAAACTTCTTGCGCTTCGGGGCTATTTGGGGAGAACAGCGCGACACTCACTTTCTTTTCTTGCTTGTTCTCAAACCCGAACACGCCCATGAGGGCGCGGCGAGCGGCTTCTTCTTTGACGAGCGCGATGGCGTCGTTCTCAAGGCTCACGCCACTTAGGTCGACATACGGCAGGTTGTGTTTAACCGAGAGAATCTTAATGAGCTCCTCCTCTTCCTTGCGGCGGATCTCGTCGAGACTGTGTTGTTGGCCTGCGTCGTCAAAATGGGGCATACGAATACCCATCATAGTAGCATTTTTAAAGCATAAACTTTAGCTTGACATGAAGACTATTTTATGCTATCATACTAATTAGATTCCCTACTGGGGCTCACGAGTCCTTTTTGCAGAGAAGTATGTCTGCGGAGAGATCTTTAAAAAATTTCATTTATTCAGCCAACAGGCTGGGAGGTAGTCATGAACAAAAAGTTTGTTTTTGTCTTTGCAACGTTTGCAATGCTTCTCGGCTTCGTAATGCCGGCGGCCAGCGCTCATGGATGGGGTGATGGATACAATGACTCGTCGCGGCGGTCAATCGAGTGGGCATTCTCGGTTAGGTCTGGTGACAACGGTGGTTACTACAGACCCCAGCGGCGCGGCGCACAGCCCTCTGTTTGTCAGTATGACGAATGTCGGGACCCATGTAGGGGATCAAGGATCGTCTACTACGGCGAGCCCATGAACCAGTGCTACCGCATACCGCTGGAACATCAGTAAATAGCAATGTGCGGTACATTTCAG
>MHUS01000005.1:14355-15559 GCA_001823505.1 Candidatus Yonathbacteria bacterium RIFCSPHIGHO2_01_FULL_51_10
CGCAAAGCGCACGCCCCTTGGGCGTAGTACCCTTTTCTACGGCAGGGTTGACTTTTTACACAAAGGTGATATAATTACTAGATTAACAACCTGCGTACTATCCTACCTATATTTATGAACACTATTTTTACTCGGACGAAATACTTTGTACTCGCGCTTGTCGCGGGGGCGACACTCGCCGTTCCTTCAGTGCTCTTTGCGCAGGTTGTCTCTACAAATACCGGCAGCTTTACGGTGACGACTCAGCCCGCCTCGGGAGTGAGTGACACAAGCGCAACGCTCAACGGATATGCCGCACAGGACTCAACCAGCTCAACGAAAGTGACGATTTGGTTTGAGTGGGGTACAACACAGACGCCCAACAACACAACCTATAGCAAGATCGGGTGGGAGAGGAGCAGCGCGAGCATCATGATCGATGGCCTTGCGAAAGGAACCCGCTACTACTATCGCGCGGTTGGAATCGCGGACGGCAACACCGCATACGGCGCGACACTTTCTTTCGTAACATCCGGCGGTGCGGTCGCAACGACGGCGACAACCCAGACCGGAACCACCGGTGTTTCAAGTCAGACAACTCAAGCATCCAGCGGATCTTCGTCAGGGACGGCTTCAAGTAACACCTCTACCAGTAAAACTTCTACAGTAACGAAGAACGCTACGGTTGCTGCAACAACGGACACAAAAAGTACCGGGAGTGTTGGCACCATGAGTGCTCTCATAACGACTCAAGGAGCCAGCGCCGGAGCAACAACGGGAGCAACTTCATCGGGTGGCATTGGAGCGCTTATCCTCTGGCTCGTTATTATCGCAATTATTCTCGCCGTCATTGCAGGATTCATGCATGCTGCGGCGGTGCGTGAGGAGATGCGACAAAAAGATCAGCAGCAAATGAAGTCACCTCAAGGTCAACGCACAATTCTTGCGTAAAGGAACATGAGGAAAAGACTACAAAAAGCCGGCGCGGCCCCAATGGCCGCGCCGGCTTTTTGTGCATGTTCAGAAATTTTAAGGGAGAGGCGGTCCGTGCAGTGTAATGGTTATTCGCCGCTTACGGCACCAACGACAGTAGTTTTGTTGCCGGAGACACTGACCCTCCTCAGAGACCACTAAAAGTGCCAGAAGTGTTTGCACATTATCCCAAGTTCTACTTTGAATTGCACCACTCTCTAAATACTTCCCGTGGTGTCCTGTAGCCAAGCCG
>MHUS01000006.1:0-9133 GCA_001823505.1 Candidatus Yonathbacteria bacterium RIFCSPHIGHO2_01_FULL_51_10
ATATTTACTCGACGACACCGGATGACACGCGGCTTAAGAGTTACCAGCAATTCAAAAGTGAGATCGCCAAAGACATTCCTGCCATATTCCTCTATACGCCGAATATCCTGTACGCGGTCCCCAAAGACCTCCAGGGAATTTCACCTGAACCTGCCGTTGACCCTTCTGACCGTTTTGTTGATGTCGCATCATGGTATCGCTCAACCGAACAAGTCTGGAAGATCTTTGCGCAGAACTCATAATCAGCCGAGAGGAAATCATATTTAGTATTACATCGCGTTTAATTATTTAATCACCGTATTACGGAACAGCTATGAATGAAGAACGACCAGCAGGAAGCCAACAGCCCGGCACACGTAGCGGGAACGCCACACGACGCCCGGGAGCAAACCGAGGTACCCACCGCGGACGCGGATTCTCTCGCCCCGGTGGCGCACCGTCATCGGGACGCCCGGGAGCATCATCTCCGTCACGCGAGCGACACGCACCGTATCACGCAGGAGGAGCTTCTGCGCGAGGTGGCAGCCGGCCCGCACCGACACCACCGCAAGCGTCCCCCCGACCTTCGGCACCACGCCCAAGCACGGGACCGCACGCTCCTCGTGGAGGAGCACCCCATCGTGGCGGTGGTTCACGACGCGGCGGCGGCAATCATAAGCCGCGTCCAATAAGTTTCCAGCGGTCACCAACCGACACCAATGGCAATGGAGCCATGGTTCCCCCAATCGAAGAGGGTGTCGTCCGTGTGATCCCTCTCGGTGGCGTTGAGGAGATCGGCAAAAACATGACCTTGGTGGAATACAAAGATACTATTATCGTTGTTGATGCCGGCTTTCAATTCAAGGAGGAAAACACCCCGGGAATTGACTTCATTCTTCCCAATACGAAATACCTCGAGGAAAACCGTCACAAAGTGAAGGCCATCGTTATAACGCACGGGCACCTCGACCACATCGGCGCCATCCCCTACATCATGGACAAGATCGGCAACCCGCCGCTCTACTCTCGCAACCTGACCACTTTGATGATCCGCAAGCGCCAGGAAGAATTCCCCCACCTGCAACCGCTCAATATCAAAGTGGTTGAGAAAGATGACCGCATTGTCGTGGGCGACATGGCGCTTAAATTCTTCGCCGTCACGCACACCATTCCCGACTCCATGGGAGTCATGGTTGAAACCCCTTACGGCAACATCGTCCACACCGGTGACATGAAACTTGATCACGAAGAAGGCAACCCTTCTGAGATGGAGCAGGTTGAATTTGGAAAGGTTGAGAAGGAGAACAACCTCATGCTCATTGCGGATTCCACCAACGTTGAGCGCCCCGGCTTCTCGATCCCCGAGCGCCGCGTGCATGACAACATTACCGAGATCCTCAAAAAAACCGAGGGGCGTATCATCATCGCGGCATTCTCGTCCCTTATAGAGCGCTTGATCCATATCATCAATGTATCTGAGTCGCTTGGCAAAAAAATTGTCATTGACGGTCGCAGCATGAAAAACAACATCGAGATCGCCCGTGAAGCGGGGATGCTCAACCCTAAGCGCGACACGATCATCCCCATTGAAAACATGGATGACTACCCGCCCGACCGCATCGTGGTGCTTGCCACCGGAGCACAGGGGGACGAGTTCGCCTCGCTCATGCGTGCCGCCAACAAGACACACAAATACCTCAAGATCTCCAAGCGTGATACCGTCGTCCTCTCGTCTTCGATCGTTCCCGGAAACGAGCGCAACGTTCAGAAACTCAAGGATAACCTCTCCCGCCAAGGCGCACGATTGATCCACTATCAAGTATCCGACGTACATTCAAGCGGCCATGCCAATCGCGAAGAAGCTGCATGGATCCACAAGAAGGTCGGCGCACGATTTTTTATGCCTGCGCACGGCTACCATTACATGCTTCGTGTACATGCCGACATTGCCCTCTCCGTGGGAACACCCGAGGCAAATGTCGTCATCCCCGACAACGGCATGGTACTTGAGATCTATGACGAAGGGCGCAAGATCCGCGTACGCCCCGAAAGCGCGCCGCATAACCTTGTCCTTGTGGACGGCTTCTCCGTGGGCGACCTCCAGGAGGTCGTACTTCGCGACCGCCAGCTTCTCGCTCAGGACGGCATCTTCGTTATCATTGCCTCTATCGACACCACGACTGGCCGTGTGCGCAAATCCCCCGATATCATCTCTCGTGGCTTCGTTTACTTGAGAGACTCCCAGGAAATGCTCCGCACCGCTCGCGGGATCGCCAAGAAGACGATCGAGGACAATACCTTGGGAGTGAAGGCCATCAACTTTGATTATGTCAAAGACAAAGTTACCGACGCGGTGAGCCGCTACCTCTTCCAGGAAACAGCGAAGCGCCCGATCGTACTCCCCGTTATTTTGGGGATATAAGAGAAGCCATTCTCTCTTAACACGGCGCAGGGTTGAAATTATGTCTGTGATATACTAAGAACACATGGAGCAGCCTACTGTAGGAAAAACCATCACAGCGCCGACCTCTAAAAAAGAGGTCGGCGCTGTGTCGCCTGCCCCCTTTCTCTCCCCCTTCCCCCTTATCACCGTATACATTGCGAGCTTTTTCTTCTCGCTTCATACCGCGCTTACTTCATACATAGACTCGTCCTTCCTCTCCACGATCTTCCCCGGAGGCATCACGACACCCTGGGGTACCATCCATGAACCGATTGGCATTATTTTTGCTGCGGGGTCCCTCTTTATGTTGATCTCGCTTTCCTACGCACCGCGTATTCTGCGCAGACTCGGCAACCACAACACAACCCTGGCCTTCATCGTTACCGAGATCCTTCTCTTGGCAGCAATGGCGCATTTCAAGTCCGCAGTATTCTCAGCGTTCATCTTTGCGGCACACTTGGCAACCTTGCCGCTCATACGCTTCTCACTTGACGTCTTCCTTGAGAGTGCCACCCCTGATTCATCTACCGGTACGATCCGTGGGATCTTCCTTACGGCAGGCAATTTCGCATGGGTACTTGCTCCGCTCACGATCGGATTCTTTCTCACCGACAGCGATTACTGGAAGATCTACATCGCCGCAGCGGCACTCATGATCCCTGTGTGGTATCTCGTGGCGGCCAAGCTACACTTCTTCCATGACCCACAATATGAAAAAAGCAGGTTTTGGAGATCCGCAAAAGCACTCATGAGCAACAAACGAATCCGCCACGTATTTATTTCCGATTTCCTTTTGTGGTTCTTTTATGCGTGGATGGATATTTATATGCCCCTCTATCTGCACACCTATGTGGGGTTCTCGTGGCCTGAAATTGGACTTATTTTTTCGGTGATGCTCCTACCGTTTGTTATTTTCCAATACCCCCTCGGCAGACTTGCCGACAAAAGCCTCGGGGAAAAAGAGCTTTTGATAGGGGGCTTCCTCATCATGGCGGTTTCTTCCATTCTCGTGGGAGCATCAAGCACCTTAACAGCTCCTGTCATTTTCGCGTGGATGGGAGCACTCTTCTTTACCCGCATAGGAGCGAGCACGGTTGAGGTCATGGACGAAACGTATTTTTTCAAGAATATCGATGGCACGAACTCCCACATTTTGAGCTTCCACCGTAATGCAGGGCCACTCGCCCTCCTCATCGCTCCACTCACCGCAAGTATCATTTTTGAGATACGTGGCGGACATACTGCGATCGATTTTCGCTTCCTCTTCGTATTCCTTGGCGTCGTCATGCTCTTGGGAGTATGGAACGCCCTCTTGATGGAGGATACGAATTAGATCGGATCGAGAAAGGAACAAAAAACAGGCGTCTCGATCCTCGAGACGCCTGTTATCGCTCCGGTAAAAGTGTCCGGTTTAGTTAACCCGCGTGTTTCTTCTTGCGTGCAACCTGCTTGGTCGGCACAACCGGCAATGGCAGTTTTTCAATGGTGGGTACCAACTTATTGAAAGCGTTGAGACATGCGGCACCGAATTGCCTTTCGCCGGGCGACACACTCATACTGTCCATCATGCTCAGCGCGCCAACCCCAAGACTGAAGTTTTTACTGGTGCCTTTTTGTGTTGCGACAATCTTCCCATCGCGTCCGTAAAGGGTTACGGTCACATCAGCCTCCTCAGTCGTGGTATTCGTCAATGCCACTGCGCCGGTCGCCATGGTGAACATACCGACGATCGGTACCACCGCGAGCCCGGCCATGGCAGCCATTTTCGCACCTGTGTGGTAATCTGTCTTACCCGTAAATGAGATGCGGGCGACATAATCCGTTTGAGGTTGAGCGGAAGATGACGAAGGGGGCATGCCTGGTTGCTGGGCCGGACTTGCGGCCACAATAAAGCATTTCGACTTCCCGATGACCGCTTCAACCGCCCTCAAAGAAACTGACTGCTGAGGGTTGCTGCCATCGTCGTTCTCGACATGAATAGAACCTTTCGTCGCCGAGCAGTGCTGTACCTCAAGTGTCTTTTTCCCATGATCACTGTCATCACCTCTGGTGACACTCCCCAGACCGCCACCGCATCCGGCGAGCGTTGTAAGAGTGGCCATGATCAGCACCGCCATAAATCGAGTACCCAAACGCCCTGTTTGCATTTTCATCAGAACATCCTCCGTCGTTGTTGAGGTTTAACCATCTAGTATTATAGCAGAAAATACAAAAAATAGCAAGTGCCTGTAAAACCCCTCCCCACAAGGATCCTACACCTTCTGCGGCGATTCCGTGAACGTTTGATAGATATCAAAAACCGCAATGAACAAGCTGATGATGATGGGTCCGATGAGGAACCCGATGGGGCCAAACGCAATGAGTCCGCCCAAGACCGCAAAAAGCATCACGAGCGGATGCACCGCCTCGGCGCGCCCATAGAGGTAGGGCATGAGCATATTATCAACAAGACCTACGATAAGAATGCCCCACGCGGCAAGACCGAGAGCAGCGAGACTATGCCCTTGGATAAGCAAGTACAAGACCGCTGGGGTAACCACGAGCCCCGCACCGACACCGGGGACTACCGCACTCACTGCGGCAACTGTCCCCCACAACACGGCATTGGGTATACCAAAGATCGCAAGTCCGATGCCCGCAAGAATGCCTTGCGTCAGAGAAATAAGGAGTGCTCCGCGCATCACCGCATTCACCGTCTTGCCCACACGATGCACGATCTCAGTGTCATACTTATCATCAAGCGGCGAGAGCGCGAGGAAAAATTCAATGAACTTTTTCCCATCGCGCAAAAAGAAAAAGAGGGCGACGATCGTAAGAATTATCCCAAAAAATGCCGTCGCGGTACCGGACAGAAGCGGTCCCAAGTGACTCGTGATCCACGCGAAAAACGCACTGCCATATGCCTGTACGTCAATGTGAAATGAAGGAAAATAGACCTGAATCGGTGCTTCGATCGCATGGACAAGTGTGATGAGTGCGCTCCCCCCTCCATCTTCCTGCAATCCCACATACACATCATGTGCTTCGTTAAACACCTGTCCGCCAATGAATGTGACGGGTACCGCCACGAACACGAGGCCCATCAAGATGGTCGCGAGTGACGCAAGCCCCGCCTTGTTGCGCAGTAACCTAAGCGTCGCTCGATACAGTGGCTGAAGGATAACCGCAAAGATAGCGGCCAGCGCAAGCACGGTAAAAAACGGAACAAAAAGAGACGCCGTGAGCGCCGCGACCGCAGCAAAGAGGGCGAAGAAAAATACCAATTCTATTTTCTGACGACTGACCATGATCGTAATATAGGACGTATTTACCCGGATGAGATTTTAGGCGAAACAAGAATTTTTGAGGAGATGTACTCGACGTACATCGACAAGAAAATCCGATGTTTCAACAAAGAAGCTCGCTGGGGAGATACGTCCTAGTATACAGGAAAACCGGCGAGTGCGCATGTGCTGCACTCGCCGGTTCAAATTACCCTTTTGCCTCTAAAGTGCTTGCGGTCAATCCGCCGCCCTGTCCCGTGCAGTCTTGCCGGGACGATGAACACCACTTTTACTGCGGATATAGTCCTTTTGTTTCTTGACGAGCGCGGCAAGCCATCCCGCGAGACGAGTGGGCATGGCCTCACCAAAGATCTCGTTGAGCGCCTTCTCCACTTCATTGATAAGGGGCATCGCTTGCCATGACGTCAACCAGAGAAGCTTCCTTGTAGCCCACTCACGATCTTGCCCGTCAAAAGTGCGCGCAACTCCGATCAGCCACCGGACCTCGCGAACAGCGATCTTGTACGCCTGGTGCCTGTGCTCAGAGTCACGATAGAGGAGCAGTGTCTCGATCGCCTCCTGCGCTTTCTTGATACGCTCAGAACGCTCCTGAAGACAGCCCGTGCTCATAGCAGCATCCTGATGCCCGTTCTGTGCAAGGGAACGCTCCCTCCTACTGCCGAACGGTGATGTTGGTACGGCCTCCTGCTTATTTTGATTCATCGCACCCTCCTCGGGTCAAAAAACCGGAAAGTTTCAGGGCTCATCAAACAGAGATGAGGACTTGGTATGGGCTCCTGAGCGGCATCCTAGCACACGGCACAATCAATAATCAAGGCTACCGTCTTATACCAAATTCTGCTCCTGCTGTCGGCGCGCCTTGGCACGCTCATTCTCGCTTAGATACTGCTTGCGAAGGCGCACGCTTTGCGGCGTAATTTCCAAATATTCATCTCCTGACATAACCTCGAGGCCGCGCTCGATCGTAAGGGTGAACGGTGGCACAAGATTGATCGCCTCATCAGTCCCCGATGCGCGCACGTTCGTGAGCTGTTTACCTTTTGTGGGATTGACCGGCATCTCCTCGCCGCGCGATGTAGAGCCGATGACCATCCCTTCATATACTTCCGTTCCCGGAGCAATGTAGAGTATGCCACGCTCCTGGAGGCCCCAGAGCGCAAAACCAAGCGCCTTGCCATTCGCCATGGACATCATGGATCCCGATGCGCGCTTTTTGATCTCACCTGCATATGGACGGAAGCCAATGACGCGTGCCGAAAGGATCCCCTCGCCTTTGGTGTCGACAACAAAAATATTGCGGTATCCGAGGAGTCCGCGCGTTGGTCCTTCAAAGGTGAGCCGCACCGACTCATCCGTCTGTGACATGTCTTTCATGATAAAACCACGGACACCGAGTCGCTCGATGATAACGCCCTGATATTCCTTCGGTGTATCCACGATCACTTCCTCAAACGGCTCTGACTTCACGCCGTCAATATCGCGGATAATGACCTGCGGCTGTGACACCTGCACTTCGTATCCTGCGCGACGCATATTCTCAAGCAAGATAGCCACGTGAAGCTCCCCGCGCCCAAAGACACGGTACCCGGTATCCGAAGAGGAAAAATCAACCTTAAGTCCCACGTTCACCTCAAGCTCGCGCTCTAAGTAATCACGAATTTGTCGCGAGGTCACAAACTTTCCTTCGCGCCCCGCGAACGGTGAGCTGTTCACCATGAAGGTAAGGGTGATCGTCGGCTCATCGATCGCGATCGCCGGCAAGGGCGCCGCCTCCGCGTCGGTCGTCACCGTTTCGCCGATATAAATATCCGGAAGTCCGGCAAGGAGCACAATGTCCCCCGCACTTGCCTCGTTTGCCTCTTTCTTCTCTACCCCCTCAAAGGTGAATATCTTTGTGATCTTGCCGGAGCGCATTTCCCCATCCGGCTTCTTTACGAACACGCTCATGTTGGGCTTCACGACTCCTTCATACACGCGTCCCACCGCGAGGCGCCCAAGGAAGTTATCATAGCCGAGATTGAACGGCTGAAGTCGGAGTGACTTCGCCGCGAGCTCTTCTGATGAAGCGGCGGGAACATATTTAAGGATCGTATCAAGGAGCGGTGTAAGGTCTTTTGAATCATCGTCAAGTTTGAGTTTTGCGATACCGGCGCGGCCGATCGCGTACACGACATGAAAATCCGCCTGTGCGTCTGTTGCACCAAGTTCAATAAAAAGCTCGAGTACCTGTTCCTCGCAGAGATCGGGGTTTGCCGCGGGCTTGTCGATCTTGTTGATGATCACGATCGGCTTGAGTCCAAGCTCGAGTGATTTCTTGAGCACGAATCGTGTCTGCGGCATTGGTCCTTCTTGTGCATCCACCACAAGGAGCACTGAGTCGATGGAACGCAAGACGCGCTCAACCTCAGACCCGAAGTCTGCGTGTCCCGGGGTATCCACGATGTTGATCTTTGTTCCCTTGTAGGTGATTGCGGTATTCTTGGCGTAGATCGTGATCCCGCGCTCCTGCTCGAGCGTGTTTGAGTCCATGGAGACGCCCTCCTCAACGGCTCCCGTCTGACGCATGATGGCGTCAGTAAGGGTCGTCTTCCCATGATCCACGTGGGCAATGATGGCAATGTTTCGAATTTCCATATAAACAAAAAATGGCCGCGTGGCCACTAAGTACGCCTATAATACCCAATTCTTCTCTTTTCGTCAACGCGTAGCGCGGCTCTTATGCCGTCCCGACACCCTCGCGAAACATACGCTCTTCTTTATGAAACAAGATCTCTCCCATGCGAAATACTGCGAAGGTGATGAAGTATGCAGAAAGCACATCAATCGAATAATGGTAGTGCCCCAAAAGCACGACCACGCCGAACAAAATTGAAACTATGGTAAAGAAGACTCGCAATTTTTTGTCTTCCCAAAAGAGGAGCGCCATGAGAAACGGCAGTGCGGTGTGCGCGGAAAAAAACAGATCAGCGCCCGAGGTAAAATACTGTAAAAAATAATTGCCATAATCAAGGGGGGCCTGCACGGGGAATGGGCCAACGTGCGTCAAGGGAACGAACACCGACCGAACGAGAATAAGAAGCGCGATACTTTTAAGAGTAAAGGGGATGTACTGCGGCCGGCGTAAAAAAAGAAACGCAACAAATACCCAAAGGAGAAGCGGGCCATACGCAAAGATCCAATCCACGTCAAACGCCCGAATATTGCTTAAGATGATGTCCGTGACCGGAAAGCTTTCGTGGTCAGCGGCGAAAACACCCGCATAGTAACTGACGACGAGACTCAAAACGAGTAGGAGGACCCCTTCTATTGTCGCACGTTGAAATACGCGGTGCTTAGCGTGAGACGCGAGAGGTTTAAGGGTAAGCGCAATGTTGTCCATAATTTCACCTTTTAGTATATCCCACACGCGTCAAAAGGCAAAAAGGTT
>MHUS01000006.1:9155-24948 GCA_001823505.1 Candidatus Yonathbacteria bacterium RIFCSPHIGHO2_01_FULL_51_10
TTCCCCCCGACGAATCATTCTCGATTGAAAAACGACCTTTTCGTTTCTTTGTGGGCGTACAATATATACGGTTCGCCGAGAAAATGCCCCCTGCCCTGAATGTTTTGGGACGAAGTATTATATTTTTGCAGCTCTATTTTAAATTCAGGGTCTCTCCCCCTCACGATCCGGTCAATCTTAAATCCATTCTCCTTTAGGACTTCTTTAAGTACTTTTTCATTAGAATCAACCGGTGTGTATGTTTCCAAAATACTAAGCACGCCTCCATCATTTAAAATTCGGTGCGCATCTTGAATAAAAGTTGAAACCTTTTCTTTATCTTTAATTTCAAATACTTGCTCTGGTCGTTCATCTTTCTTAAATTCTAAGTGGTACGGCTCTCCAAAAACATTCCCAAAATGTAGTTCGCTAACAGATTGATCTCCAAATGGCAAAGCTCCCTTCTCTGCCCGCACAAAAAGTACATTCGCTGGTTGATCTAACTTGCTCCCACTAATTTTATCAAGAAATTTCTGCTGGCCGCTTTTTAACGCCTCTTCATCATAATCAACACCTATATAGAGAGTGTCTCCTGAAAATCTTTCCGGGTGAGATTCAGCCACGGGGTTGTGTCCTGACCCAAAATCGACAAATACGCTCTTATATTTCGGGCTACCTTCTTTCTTAGGTGCATCGTCAGCATGAGGTCGATCTTTAAAAGCAGGGTGAGATTCTAGCATAATTTTATTATACCAAACAACAATCACCCCAACAAACACAGTTGATGATTACCGCTCAATAATCTCAATAAGCCGCTTGATTGAGACGAATCCATACCCCCAGATCACAGGGAGCCATATCGGCATAATGCCTAGCAAACTGTTTCGATTGAATGTCTCCACTCCTGTACTGATAAAAAGCCATTCCACAAGGATCATCGTAAAAGATCCAACCGCAAATATCACAAGGTCGTACCTCACTCTTTTTACTAAAAATGCACCGACGATGATTGCGATACAAACGATCGCCAGAAGATAATCATTAGGAATAAGTGGGACAAGCCCGATCATCCCAAGGATCGGCAGCGCGTTATAAAAAATTTCTGTAGCTTTTTTCATGCCGCAAAGTCTTTCGGCTCATAGAACGTGAGAGTGTCGATGCCGGCCGCTTCAATGGCATCCTTCACTGTCGCATGGACAAGAATCACATTGACTGCTTCAGTCGATCGAAACATTAGAGCACCGTGCCCTTTGTTCGCATCAGTAACAGTGCTCTTGCCCACAAGATTAAAGGCGACAAAATCCTTATACATATCGCCACTTACCGGGTCATGCAACTCCACTGCGTATATGTCGAGGTTGTCTACGCCGGCTTTAAGTAGCGCTTCGTGCAGGCGCTTGGACATAACCGTGATCGGTGTGAGCCACAAATCTCCTAGTACCCAGCCCTCTTCGTCAGTACCGCGCAACTCGAGCACAATAGGCTCGGTTGGCTGCTTCTCAAACCGTACACCCGTCATCCAGCTGCGCCGTGGGTCATCGCGTTTATAGTCAAGACGAGCGCGGTAATCCACAGCAGGATCCTCTACTCTCAATACATAATATGACTCTAGCATGATTTAATTCTATCACATCCCGACCAAACATCTACTCCCTCCAACTCTGCTGGACCACGGGTTTTGTTGCAGGGGATGGGGTGTAGTAAACTCAATATATGAATGAAACCTTAAAAGTATCCCTTGTTGCAGCTATATTACTTTTTGCTGGCGCTTTTTTCTTTCAAAACAAAATTCCAGAAAAATCTGCCGACAGTTCAATAACGAGCGGCGATTATTCGCCTATGCCTAGCATAGACATGAGTAATGAGTACGCAAATTATGCACAGAGTTTTAAAACATATGAGAGCGATCTTGGGTTTTCTTTCAAATACCCTCCGTATTTAAAGGCAACTATTGATACGGGACCTACCACAAGTAAAATCATTCTCGCCCCCGTTGACGCAAATACAGACGGTGGTCTGAGCGCAATCATCATCAGTGTAGCAAAAAATAATGTCGGGCTGACTCCGGAAGAATGGCTACTCGGTCCTAATTCAGGATTCGACCATTCAGACGGGTACTTCAAGACAACGATAGACGGGGAAAATGCTGTTTATACCAATGGTGGAATGTGGACGGTTATAAATACCCCAGACGATAAATATCGCCTTAGTGTTACAAATCTTGCGCAAGGAAACGCTGATATACTATTCACTGAAATGGGCATCGTCATCGAATCTCTCGCGTTTAGTAAGCAATGACACCGTGCAACAGGATATTGGTTTTAAGCAGGCACCCTCGGCAGGACTCGAACCTGCAAGTCCTCGGTAGAATCGAGGCCGTTTATCCATTAGCGTACGAGGGTAAAATAAAGACACGTAAATACGCGTAGAAATACCTTTATCTTCTTCCCCTCGTACCAATCATGGTGTGTATGTTAACACACGAGATGCGATTTTCCTAAAGACCCCTGTGTTACCTCATTTGCCACAACATGAGATCTAACTTTTTTATTCGCGTGATCTTTTTGCAATCTTCGGGAATGCAATCTTCGGAAAATCGTTCATTAAACGCTCTGATTGCTCTCTCAACATCAGACCCTTTGAGTAATTCCTCCATCCGATTTTGAAGGCATCCATATATTTTAATTGCCATACCCATATCTCCTTGCGGATGGCGCAGCATCAGATGTCCTTTGACTTTATCGTCATAAACAGGTTTCTCCGGATTAAGCGTTGCAATAATTTTTGAAGCAAAAGAGATGTGTACTTTCCCTGTCAATTTATGTAATTCCTTTAATGATTCATTGATGGAGGGAACAATTTTTTTGTTCTGATATTCTTTCATCAACATTAATATCTGTTGAGTGGTATCTGTTTGTAACCGCACTGCATAAAAATTCTTAAATTCGTTTCTGTATTGATCCGACAATAAGCCGCACCCCTTAATAACCGAAACATATCGCGAAATCGCGTTTTTTTCTTCGATTCTTCTAAAAATCTCCTCCCGCTGATTGTATAACTTTTTTGCAAGAAGCTTTGAGTCAAAAGTTTTTCGAGAATATCCTGTTTTTTCTTTCATGAATTTATTTTACCACAACCCACACGTAAAACTTACGGCTGAAACAATTCCTCCGGCATAAAGCGTACGCTTTGCACACCGGGGAATTGTTTCGCGGTCGCTTCTATTTGAAACCACAATATCCCTACTCGGCACGAACCCCCGCCGGTACGATTTTGCGGGTCATTAAAAGTAAGTGTCAGAACACCATTGTCCAGTGATGCGGCGGTGAGTGAAACACCCGCAAGGGGAAACTCGGTGCTTGCGCCCTGCGCTTTTTCTTCCGATGAGATCTCCCCACGCAAGAGTAACCTCACGGCATCTTGGATCGGGGTTATCGTCCGTGGGATCACGCGAGATACGGGCACGAGCCCGCTCCTACTGCACTGGATATTCCCCTCTGCATCCTTATCAAGATTCTGATTGTAGTAGTAGAGTTTTATGGGGACACTCGCCGCAGGTGACGGACACGGTGCAAACTCGCACGCAGGTCCGGTCCTCCCCACAGCCGACCCATCGGGGCACAACTTTGCTTCCATCGTGCACGCAACCGGCTCGGGATTTGGGCGGGCAAAATTCGTCCACACGAAAGCGCTCGCGACTAAAATCACCGCGATACTGACCCCCACTACAAGATATGGTGAGTACCTTTTCATACCCTAAAGTATACTCCCTACCTCCCCAAATCCAACTCCTCGTCAATCCTGATCTGTTTTACGAATTCGGGGACGTGGGAGACGAGGACCATGGCGCCTTCGTATTGATCGAGTGCTTTCGCAATGACGGGCAAGTGGCGGAAGTTGATGTGGTTGGTCGGTTCGTCGAGAATGAGAAGTCCGGGGCGCTCAAGCACGAGCCGCGCAAAGGCAACGAGCCCCTTTTGTCCTTCGGACAAATTCCCGATCTTGGTGTGCATGACCGAGCCCGTGATGAGGAAGCCCGCCGCCACAGACCGCAGCTGCTGCTCCGCAACCTCGCCGATTTGCACGCCCATCGCTTCAGAAAGCGAGGCGAACACCGTGTCGTCAAAGTTAAGCGTGGAGAAATCTTGGCGATAGTATCCGACCTTCACCCCCGGCGCGATCACGGCTCCTTTGCTCACTCCTTTTGCGATTGACTCAAGGAGCGTTGATTTACCGATGCCATTGGGCCCCACGAGAAGCAGGTGCTTGTTTTTGCGCAAGGCAATGTTGGCCGTGCGATTCTGTGGCTTATGATCCTTCATCGTACTAAACGATTTGATGGTGAGCACATCCCCCGAGAGGTCGCTTTGCACCGGGATCGTAAAGGGGCGAATCGTGCGGTCTTCCTTGCGGATATCCACCTTCTCCTCTTCCATCTCGGCAGCCTTGTCACGCATGCGCTTGGCCACCATACGCATCTGCCCTCCCTTCATCGCGAAGAAGTTGGCCTTGTCTTTGTTCGCTTGGATCTCCTTGGCGAGTTGCGCGTTCTTGCGGTTCTCACGCTCAATACGCGCGGTGATCTCCTTCACCACGTCAAAGTAGTTGCCAGCGTACTGCTCCACCACGCGCGTGCGCACATCAAGGTAGAGCACGCCATCAGTAAAGGCATTGAGAAATTCGGCATCGTGCGAAATGACGATGAATGTTTTTTTGTAATCAACAAGAAAATCCGTAAGGTGCTTGATCCCCGCCTTGTCCAGGTTGTTCGTCGGCTCATCGAGGAG
Source organism: Candidatus Yonathbacteria bacterium RIFCSPHIGHO2_01_FULL_51_10 (assembly GCA_001823505.1). Lineage (GTDB taxonomy): Bacteria > Patescibacteriota > Minisyncoccia > Phycocordibacterales > UBA1539_B > 2-01-FULL-51-10. The sequence goes on from MHUS01000006.1 coordinate 13,922, forward strand.
GAGAAGATCCGGGTCTTGGATCAGTGCGGAGGCAAGGAGAAGCCGCGCCTGCTGCCCGCCGGAGAATGAGCGGATCGTACGCTCGTGTACCTTTTTGTGACCCACAAGGTTTACCACCTCAAGCACGTCGTCGATGCGCGGATCAATGTCGTATACCTTCTGAGAGAAACGCTTTTGGAAAAACTCGCGTACCGTGAGGTCGAGCTCATCGCGCGGAATGACCTGTCGCGCCGTGGCGATGGTGACGCCCTTCGTAATATGAATATCGCCTGACTCGGGGCTCAGCGCACCGGTGATGAGCCCAAAGATCGTGGACTTGCCCGCACCGTTCTGCCCCATGATGGTTATCTTCGACCCCCGCCGTACCGAAAAATCCACCTCATGTAAGATGGGGTGGTTGTGTCCGTACTCAAACGACACTTCTTCAAAACGCAAAATTACATCATCACGCGCCATAGATATCTTCTTATACCTTATTTTGCGGACAAAATACAGCGTTACGTTTCCATATTTACGCAGCGCCTTGACATACTCTCAATGTGTGATAAGAAGTGGTTAGTAAGAATTCCTGTTCCAAAAACCGATTGGCTAACTGACGAGGAGAGTTACGATGGAAATATTGAATACTGATCAAGCCTCACTTGTGGACGGCAAGGTTGTAATAAAAGACTCCAACGGGAGGATGAAAATCGAGTTGAAACTGAAACCCACCCCAATGAGCCCCGAAGACATGGTTGCTATGGCGGAAGAGGCAAAACTCGAAGTGTTAGTAGGCACCATTTACTGCCTTTCGGAACGTCGCGCAGAATTGGAGGCTAATCTTAAAAAAGCAAACGATGAAGTGGTCGATTTGTACGAGGCTATCCGTAAGTTCAACGCCGCGCTTGAGGAAGAAAAAGGACAGAATGTTCTCCTCACAGAGAATCACCATCGTGCCCTTGCCCGCGCCCAGGATGCCGAGGCATTACTGCAGGAAGTGCAAATGACTCTTTTTAATCTTTCTGAAGTATTACATCCCTTCGTAAGCACGGTCGGACTGGAGAGGCCTAGTGCAGAAGACACGGAAAACGTGCTTCATCAAATCGACAAGGTGGTGCGCGACCTATACACAAGGATCCCCACGAAAAAGGACCCCGCCACAAGCACTTCTTTCACGGGAGGTCCTACTCATATCGACTGAACTAGCTGCCGAAGACTCCACCACCGACACTCAAGGATGAGTGCCGGTGTTTTTTATTAGCGACATAAAAATCCAAGGGGAGTCCTTGGATGAGTAGGGTGATCATGATAGCTGGAACATTCTAGGACGACCGTCCTAGAATGTTCCATTCAGACAACGAAAAATTCCAAGGGGAGTCCTTGGAATTTTTAACCCTTTGTTTTCAATGCCTCCGGATGCTGAGCGCTCCACGCATAGAGTGCGATCGCCATTGAGGCGGCGGCGTTGAGCGACTCACACTGCGGGTGCATGGGGATGGCAAGGCGGATATCACAAAGCTCGCGCGTCTTCTCACGAATACCGCGCGCCTCATTGCCGAGCACAAAGACCGCGGGTACGGTGAACTCTTCTTTGGTCAGTGGGTTCGCTCCCTCGCCTGCCAGACCATAGATCCAAAACCCGCGCTCTTTGAGGTCGCGGAGCGTATGGTTCGTGTTACCGATGGAGACGAGCGGAATACGAAATGCCATGCCCGCAGAAACTTTCACCACCGCTCCGGTGACCGGCGCTTGGTCATGCTCGGGGATGAGCACGCCGGAGATACCGAACGCCGCCGCCGAGCGGATGACCGCGCCGACGTTGTGCGGGTCTTGCACTTCATTAAGAAGCACGAGTGCGGTATCAGGCGCGACAGTCAGCCCCTCAATGAACGAATCGTACTCCACGACGAGCTCTTTGACCGAGATGAGCCCGATCACTCCCTGGTGGGATGCTCCGCCTGCTTCCTGGGGGACGCTCCCTGCACCGAGCACCGCCTGCGTAACCCCACTCTTGTCCACAAGCTCGCGCAACGCCACATCATCCATCTGGGGCGCAAGAAAAACCTTCTTCACCGCCTGTGGCGTATGAAGGAGGGCCTCCGTGAGGGCGTGCTTGCCGTAGATGTATATTTTATCCTGGACCATATTCAGGTAAGATTTCCCCATCCTACCAGAAGTTCTCCCAATACAAAACAGCCTCGATTTGTCGAGGCTGTTTTGTATTGGGAGATTATTTCTTTTTCTTGCCTGTGCCCTTCGGCTTCTTCTTCTCCTTCCTCATACCTTTTCCTTTTGCCATATATATTTGTAAGTGAAATTTTTTGAACCATCGACCTGTTGTTCTTTCTAGTATACAACGAGTGTTTATCTAAAATGAAAGCGGATGAAAAAAATCGTTGAATGATGCCGGGATTTATTTGACGTTAAAAAGAAACCGCCCTCCATGGCAGTTTCCATGTGGGCGGAGTGATTTAAACGATGACCTCATCAAGCTTTGGCAATTCTCCTGACGGTACGTTCGCATATAACAGATCATACAGACGTACCGCTTCCGCAGGCAATTCCTTATCGTCTGTCAGATCCGAGCGAAACACTTCAGAAACAGCAAACTGATACTGCAGCCTTCCTTGCGCCTCAAAACATTCTCCGTTAGGGATGGCGATACCACCATCCCATTTAAAAACCCTGTTCTCTTTTACCACTTTTCGCAGTTGTCCATATGTTGGCATTGTGAATACCTCCGTGATGTGACTGTTAACGTAAAGGAATCGTGAAAAACCGTTTCTCAGCCGAGAAAACGATACCGCTTACCGTCCGGACAGATAATGTAGACCTCATCTTGGATTCCACCATCATCTTGACCACCAGAGGATTCACTTGGTTGCGTCTCCTCAAGATGCGCAAGCCGAGCGCGGGCAGCCTCTTTAGCTTTTTCTTCAGAATCATACTCACCGGCAAGCGGATAGTATTCTCCTGGGTGGTCTTCAAACGTATCGTAACCCTCGAGTTTCCACTTGCCGGAGACCACTGGGGTTTCGGTACCACGAGCTTTTGTTTTTGCGCTCATATACACATCTCCTAGGTAAGAAAACAAAGTTTATTGTCGGCCTTGTCGGCGCTCTTCATCCATGCGTCGTAAGCCAGTGCGACGAGGAGGTCGGCAACCATTCCTGAGACGAGCTTATCGAGCCAGGGCTGAATGCCTGAACAATATACCACGATACCATGACGTTTTACTCCACCCCAAAATGGTGTGTCCCCAGGGAAGAGCAGGTGCGGAATGATCTCGGTACGGTCGTCGTTCCGATCATGCCAGAGCTGAAGCCCCTTGCATCGTGCGATATCGACGAATGGGTGCGGAAAATTGTCGGGATCGCCAAGTGTGTATTCGTAGAGTACGACAGGTTTAATTTGGTAGTTCGGCCAATCCGGATAATCGGGGCGGTCATCCTTCATCCCCGGTACAAGCACTCCAACATGCAGTTGCTCTCGCTTAGGTTTCAGAATAGAACCAAGCCTATTCCCGTAGATGGCATCTAAGGCCGTCAGGATGGCAGCTTTAGCAATCTCTCCTGTAAGAAACTTCGGCTTACAAATCTTGTCGGACATGGTATTCTCCTTCGGTTGTCAGAGGTCAATGGGAACAGAAAAATCAGCCCTCAAAATACTACGAATGCGTATATGTGTCAAGCCCTGCTCCCCGCGACAAGCTCAAGCTTTTTTTGCCGCGGCCATTTTTTGATCTCCGCTTCGCGCTTAAGCGCAGCACTCCTGTCTTTGCATTCTTCTGTATAAAGTATCTTGAGCGCTTTTCGCGAACTTGTGTAATGTCCGCCCTTGCCATCTTTGTGTTCCTGAAATCTCCGCGCAACGTCGGTTGTAATTCCCGTGTAGATAGTGGTGTCGCTTAGCTTGAGGAGGTAGACATAGTACATACGCGTAGTGTAGCAAAGATTACCTATCTCCAACAAAAAAACAGCCCCGGCATACGCCGGGGCTGTTTTTACTCTTTTGCAGAGAGTTATGCGCGTGCTACGTTCGCTGCCGCAGGACCCTTCTGGCCCTCAACGACATCGAAAGTAACAACATCGCCCTGACGAAGATCGTCAAAGGCAACGCCCTGCAAATCCTTCGAATGGAAGAAGAGGTCCTTCGTCTCGCCTTCGCGAGAGATAAAACCAAATCCGCGGTCCGTAAGGGTTTTGATTGTTCCTTTCATGTGACTGCTGTTATAATTCCTATACAAAACGTGTCCTAAAACCACTTGCGTGTATTCCTTGGTACGTTCAACGAAACTCGACTTGTCTCTGTATATTGCTGTCTATGATAGCATACGTACACCCTTTTGGCAAGTACCCTGTGTATAAATGCCTGCCATTTACCATGCCGGGTGCCATAAAGTGCTTTAAAATCGGCTTTTTATCCCCATATCCCAATGGAGCGCGGCTCTACACAAAAAGCGCGCGCGCATGCTGTGCGGGCGGCCCGTGATTCTCCGTGAATCGGTCTACTTCTTAGGTAATGTGCGAATTTTCTTTTTCATGTCGCGCACTTTTTTTGTGCGCTTCAAATTGCTTTGGTTTCCAAACAACCACCGGTCCATCTCGCCATCATCCCCTTGTTGCCGAAACACATTGAACTTCATCTCGAATTCCGATGCGTTCCGCTCCATCTTTGCAATATAGGAGTACGGCACTTCCACAACATCGTGCGGCTTCTTTTGCTTATCAAGTTTCCCGGAATAGGTCTTATCGCCTGCATCACCGAAGGTCCTCGCAAGATCCAGCATTGCATTTTTATTCGTCGCGGCATCGCGCGACTCAAGGAACCACCTCGTCTTTCTTTCGCTCTCACTCATCACACTACTCCTTCCTGTCCAGAATGATTATCAACCCACACAATACCACATCATGTAGCTAATGGCAAGTACAACTATTCCACCTCATCGATCTTCGCCGCGAGGATGAAGTCATTGAGTGAGAGCCCGCCGACCGCATGCGTCCATAGTGTGATCGTTACCTTGCTGTAGGAAATATGAATGTCCGGATGATGCCCCTCCCCCTCAGCAAGATCGGCGACCGTGTTCACAAAACGCATCGCTTCTTTGAAATCGGCAAACTTAAACATCCGCTCGATCTTGTTTTCTTTTTGTGTCCACCCAGACACTTCTTTGAGGTGCTCATCGATATCCACTTGCGCCATCGGCGGCGCACCCACCTCGCACACCTGGCACTTTTGTTGAGAAAGGTTCATTTAATTTTTGCCGACAAACACGAGGGCTAAAACAATGACAAGTGTGATCGCCGCAAACACGGCAACCGTCTTACCGAAAAACTGAAATGCTTTTACCCGCTCCCCCGCAAGATACAGCTCAAGGGGTTTAGCAAGAAAAAGAAATCCCATCACTGCCGCCGAGAGTACAAAGAGTGAGAGCATCATGATGGGCACGAGCACGCTGTCCACCTCCTCCACCATGCGCTTGGGCACATAGTAAAGAAACGAGGCGATCGCCACGATATATGTGGTGGCGAAAATGGCACTTATGAATGGACTTTTGATCATAGTATTAGTATATCAAATAATTACCTAATAGACGTATATCCTCCGTGCAGGCCGCCTTTAGAGAGTACGATCTGCCAGAGCTGTATGTCACGCGCACGAAACGCCCCGGCACACGACAATAGATAGTAATTCCACATGCGATGGAAGCGCTCGCTGTACGTACCTTTCAACTCTCCCCAATGCGCCTCCACGTTATCGTTCCACGCCATGAGCGTCGTGTCGTAGTACGCGCCAAAGTTGTGCCAGTCCTCCATCACAAAAAGTTCACTCGTTGCCTCCCCAATATGCGCGACACGGGGCAGAATGCCGTTCGGAAAAATGTACTTGTCGATCCAGGGGTCAGCATCAATTCCGGAGCGATTCCCTCCGATGGTGTGCAAGAGAAATAACCCGTCATCCTTCAAGTGCTTGGCGGCCACTTCCATATACGTTCGGTAATTCTTGTGCCCCACGTGTTCAAACATCCCGAGCGAAACAATGTGATCAAACGTACCCTGGACCTCACGATAGTCCTGAAAGAGGACCTCCACCGGGAGGCCCTTCGTCATCTCCCGCGCAAGCGCCGCTTGCTCTTTGGAGATGGTCAGTCCGGTGACATGCACGCCATACCTCTCCGCGGCAAACTTGGCGAAGCTTCCCCACCCACAGCCGATATCGAGTACCCGCTGTCCTTTCTGTAGGTTTAATTTACGGCAGACCAGGTCAAGCTTATGCTCCTGCGCTTCATCGAGTCCGCCGGCTGGCGGATTGCCTCCCCAATATCCGCAGGTATACACCATGCGTTTATCGAGCATCGCTTTGTAGAGGTCGTTGCCGATGTCATAGTGCCGCTCGCCCACCACGAACGAGCGTGCGGGAGACTGCTTGTTAAAAAGTGTGTTTGAGAGAATATGAAATACATCCTGCCCGATCGCTTTATGCTTCACATGCAGCTGCGCCCGCAGGATCCTGTTAAAAAATTCATCAAGCTGGGCACAGTCCCACCAGCCGTCCATGTATGCCTCGCCGAGGCCGATGGAGCCACGCAGAATGACCTGCCGGTACAGGCGCTCATCATGCACCTGTATATCCCACGGCCGCGTGCCGCCTATCTGTATATCGATCTCCGCCAGATCCTTTTGTATTCGTTCTTTAAACATCGCCATTGAAGAAAATCATACAATGCGGGGCAAGGTGATGCAATGGGGAAGATATGTCAGGATCGCTCTCCACGCTCGTGTTATAAAACTTTCGCCGCTTCATTCCTTGCCCGCTCGACCATAAACTTCACCGCATCGTTCATGTTGATGTCTTCTATCTTGATCTCCGGGTGCTTGCGTGCAAACACACGATACACCTCATCGGCAAAGGCCTGCCCCACCATTGGCACGCGGTCATAATCCATAACGATGATCTTGAATTTTTCGAGCCCTGTAAGGACGCGCCGTGCTTGTGAGCGCGAGATGTACACACCGCCTACGATATATAGCCGTACTCTGATCTCTGTTTTGTCAAAACCGTAATCGCTATCCTCCGTTTGATTGATGTATTTTTTGAATACATCATTGAGATGGCTCGTGTTTTTGATACTCACGCGAAACGTCACCTTGGTACCCTGCTTCTGCCCGCGTGTCTTTTTCACAAATATGTCCGGGATGGTGTTGTTCGCAATAAATTTGTATCCATAACTATCGAGAATAAACTCGTCACCTGCTTTTGACGTGAAGAAGATCCCCTCGCCCGAGTGAAGCTTGGGTGCCGTGGTGATCTTGCCTTTAAGCAGGTCTTGTATCGCTTCAAGCTCCGACTTGAGTCCGCGCTTTTTCATGATGTTGCGGTAGACGCCGATACCAAAGTCATCCACCACAAAGGTGAGCGTATCGTTCTCTATTGAGACAGCGATGTGAATGACTTTTGATTCTGAATGTTCAATGGCATTATTGAGCATTTCAGAAAAGGCAAAGGTAAAGATGCTCTTTATGTTTTCCGGTAATTTATTGAATGGCGGGAAACGACGCTCAAGCTCTTCCAAAACTTTATGCTCTTCGAGCCCAACGTTCATGAGTCGTTTGGCATAGCGGTGCGGTGCCAGTTCGGGATGGCGATCGAGAAATTCTTCCAAAACATAAATGGCAGAACGAGTCGAGCCGATCTTGATCAATGCTTTTTGTTCAACGAGCTCCGCAAGGACCCTGCTCATGTATTGCCGCGACACGCCAAATGCCTCCGCTGCTTCGCGGCTTCGAAGAACTCCTTTTTGCCTTGCAAAATCAAGGATTGTTTGTTTCCCTACTATCATAGTAACCCAATTGTAAACAAATGGTTTTAAATTGTCAACTAATTGTAAACCTCCCTGCTCAACTTCCTACGTTACAAATCTCTTTTCCCAGAGGCCTCACTTTGAGCGATGCATACAGCCGGCCCAACAACAGGGCCTACGCATGCCACCTTTGAGCTTCGAGAGTGCCTTCTTGATACGGATACCCCTCGTCTCCGCTTTTTTGCCGGACGTGACCCAGCAGATCCACTCATTGCGTGCAAGGGGCGTGATGTCTTCCCACACCGCTCGCGCCGCAGGCGTCTCTATGAGGGCCTTTCGCAGATCATCCGGCATGGTATGCACCACGCCCCCGGCGATAGTTTTCTTGGTCATAGAAACTAATTATACCACTTGGGCAAAAACCGTAAGGAGTCTGGACTTTTTTGGAAGAAACCCCTCTTCGTCCCGCTCAGTAGAACGGCGTTACCATAATGGTCGAGTTTGTCGTTGCCGACTGACCCGAGTCGTTGGTCACGGTAAAGACTGCTGTGTGTGTGCCGATAGTTTGGTAGGCGTGAGTAAAGGTAACCGATGACGGTGCGTTCGTCGAGGTCTGCATCATCGGTGCATTCATGCCAAAATTTTCATCACCCCACAGAACGGAGTAACGGAGATTTGTCGTAGAGCCAAAAGGGACTGATGCATGTACGGTCCACGTGCCGATCGCCCCAACGGCAAGAGATGCAGGCGCATCAATACCACTGATCGTCGGTGTTTGATCGGAGGTCCCACTCGTTATCGTAAAAGAAACACTGTTGCTTGTCGCGCCCGTAAATGTGTCTTTGACCGAGATCTGATATTGACCCGGCGTCAGAAGGCGCAGCATCATCGCGCACATGTATCCCGGCGCACAATAGGGTCCCACCCCGCTGGGCAAAGTGAATGAAAGCTGTGTGCCACTGCCTGGGATAGAAACACTGGTTATCGCACCACCGCCAATGAGCACAATATCATTTGCGTTGAACCCAGATCCGTACACGGTCACCGCAGTGCCGATGGGGCCGGATGTCGGAGAGACGGAATAAACCGTGGGGCTCATTTGAGAGTTTCCACCCGTGACCAGAAACGTCATCGTATTGCTTGTGTCGTTGCTGTTCTCGACCGAGACATTGTACGCGTCCGGTACGACCTGCCACGACGGCATCATACACCCCGCAGAATAACACGCGGGATTGAGATAGCTCGGCACCGTAAAGGTGAGTGTTTGATTGATCCCCCCGTGGCAATTCGGATCGGTGGTACACGCGATCGCAATGCTGGAAGTGATCGGCACATGGGTGATCACGCCGTTGCCAAAATGGATCGTATTGTCATTCGTAAACCCAAACCCCGTGACCGAAACAGTTGTGCCGATAGGTCCCGAAGACGGATTGATCGAATAAATTGAGAGGTTCGACTGGGGTGGCGGATTCCCACCACAGCTCACGCGTGCGACCGCCCCACGTGTCAGTGGCCCGACAATTCCGATCGCAGAGATCCCCTGTGAAGCTTGGAATTGCTCTACTGCATGCATCGTGATGGGGCCAAAAAACCCCGTTGCGCCGACCTGCATATATCCTTGGGCAAAAAGAAAGTTCTGTAAATTCGTGACCTCTCCGTTGGTCCACATATCGCGTGAACCATAGTAAAGACCGTACACAAGTGTCGTGCATGAAATAGACGCTGGTGCCACTGTCGTCTGCCCACTCGCCATTACTTGCGCCGAAGCCGCCCGCGCTCCCCCGCCCAAACTCATGACAGAGAAGGCAAAAACAAGCATGAGCAACCAATTTGCTATTTTTGTCGTACGAGATGAGTACATCATATTTATGAAGACGTTGCAGGATCATATTGATTACACTCCCGCACCCAACTGCGTGTATTACCTTAGATCATTGTATCAGATCCTCTCACGTGCCGGGGCTTTGCGGAGGTCCGCTGGCACCTCGAGCTCTAATTTCCCCCCGCAAGCAGTTCCGCCTGTTTGAGTACCGTCTCCGTTGCAAGCGCTTGCGCGTCGGGCGGATAACCATATTGATTGAGCAGACGCTTCACCATCACGCGCATGCGGGCGCGGGCAGACTCTCTCACACTCCAATCAATCGTCGCATTCTCGCGCACGCGTCCCACAAGGATCCGCGCAAGCTCTTTCAACTTATCATCCCCGAGCACCTGCCCTGCGCTTTCATTTTCTGCGAGCGCATCATAAAACGCAATCTCGTCTTCGGTAAGCCCGAGTCCTTCCCCGCGTTTGTCCGCTTCTTTTACATCCTGCGCAATCTTAATCAATTCATCGATCACCTGCGCCGCAGTAAGCAAATTATTCTGGTATCGTTTGATCGCCGCATGAAGCATGTCTGAAAACTTTTTTGACTGAACCGCGTTTTTCTTCCCTCTTGCGCGGAGTTCATCATTCAAAATTTTCTTCAATAATTCCAAGGCAACATTTTGCCGTTTCATCGTGCGAATCTCTTCAAGGAACTCATCGGACAAAATAGAAATGTCCGGCTTTTTGATGCCCGCCGCATCAAAAATATCAATTACACCTTGCGACACCACCGCCTTGTCCACGATCTGCCGAATCGTTGTCTCAATATCAATGCTCTTGCCACCGCCATCTGTCGAAAGTTTATTCAAACGCGCTTTCACTGCTTGGAAGAACGCCATCTCGTCGCGAATCTCCACGGCTCGCAAATTTGGCATCGCCAGAGCAAAGAGCTGAGAGAGCGCCGTCACCTCTTTCAAAAATCGCTCTTTCTTTTCATGGTCACCCAACAAAAAATCTTCAGCTTCAAGTATCGCTTCGAGCTTGCCTCGTGCGTCTTCCTCAAAATACTTGCCGTAGTTCACCCCCTCAAGAATATTCTGCACCACCTCAAACTTCGCAAGCATATGTGGCACGATATCCACCGCTTGGTCGGCAATCATCCCTCCCTTGCCTCCACTTTCGCTGTAGACCGAAAGTGCTTCTTTGAGATCCGAAGCAATACCGATATAGTCGACGATGAGTCCGCCCGGTTTGTCCTTATACACACGGTTCACCCGCGCTATCGCCTGCATCAGATTTGCCCCACGCATCGGCTTGTCGATATACATCGTGTGGAGGCACGGCACATCAAAACCCGTGAGCCACATATCGCGTACAATTACGAGCTTGAGCGGGTCTTTCACATCCTTGAAACGCAGTGCAATCTCTTTGCGGTCATCT
>MHUS01000007.1:0-11795 GCA_001823505.1 Candidatus Yonathbacteria bacterium RIFCSPHIGHO2_01_FULL_51_10
CTTCGGCGCGTGCGGGGGTTTTTATTGTGCCTAACGAGGGAAAAGTGGGAATATGGAGTACTCAGACTTTTCCCGAGTGACGGCACATCAAAAAGTGTTTACCTTGTTATCCACAGGCAGGGCGACACCATTGTCCGTCGCGGGGTATACTGATAGGAAGGAGCTTATCTTAAAAGCAAACTATTTTTTCATGCCACCAGATTCATCAGGTACTTCAAATAACGCAAGCAGAAAGATCATCACGGCAAGTGTCCTCGTGCTCGTTGTTGTCGCGGCGGTCGCTTTGGCGCTGCTCTCCCCGAGGAGCGAGCCTAACGCACCGAAATCAGATTCAAACATAGTATTGACCCAGGAGCCGACAAGAACTGATTTTGGCGCCAGCCCACCACCTGATTTTCCCACAAATATCCCCCTTGAAGAGGGCGCGGGGGTTACGCAAAGCTACAGTCTATCCTATACCGCCCAAAAGCAGCTCACGCTCGTGATCCTCTCCGGTAAGACGATCAAGCAGAACTATGCGCTCTATGCTGATTTTCTTGCGAACGATGGTTGGAGCATCTCCAACACCTATGAAAGTGCGACCGTGGCGTCTTTGTACGGGAGAAAGGAAAACAATGAGATAAACATCACCATTAGCGCCGACAGCGGGGGGAATGCGGCAAGATCGCAGGTGAGCATCAGTGTACTGAAGAAGTAATTTGGCACTATTCATGAAGCTCCAAAAAATACGCAAAGAGTTTTTTAAAAAAGGAGTGCTCGCGTTTGCTTTTGTCGCGTTGGCCATGCCATTTTTGGCGGGAGCGGTGGCGCCGTCTTTCACGCTCGGAGTTTTGAATAATATGTCGGGCTCGTCACCCGGGGTTAATTTCAGTGACCTCAACGGCGATGGATTCATGGATGTCGCAGTGCCAAATGCTACGATGGACACTCTTTCCATCTTCCTCAACAATGGTGATGGCACCTTTGCTGCCAAGGTTGACTATACACCAGGAGCTTGGTTCTCACCGCGGTCTGTTGCCGTGGGGGATATTAACGGAGACGGAGCCGTGGATATGGCGGTAACCGGTGGGATATCGAGCACCGAGGCTGGCGTTTCCATATTTCTCAACAACGGCAACGGCACTTTTGCATACAGCACGGGGTACGCGATGACAAACCCACATGACGTAGTTCTTGGCAACTTTGACGCTAACGGGAGTCTGGACATGGCAGTGACAAACTGGAGCTCACCGGACACCCTCACCGTCTTTCTCAACAATGGCAATGGCACCTTCGCTCCTCCGGTTGATTATCCGACCGGTGGTGTCGGGTTGGCCACCACCCCTACTGCGGGTGACCTCAATGGCGATGGCAGTACGGACATCGTTGTGGCCAACACCGGCACCGCAACCTTTTCTGTCTTTCTCAACAATGGCAACGGCACCTTTGCTCCCAAGGATGATTACACAACGACCGGTGGCGGGACGTCCTATCTCTATCTTGCCGTGGGGGACATGAATAGTGATGGGAAAAAGGACGTGGCGGTTGTCAATGCTGAAACGGACACCCTCTCCATCTTTCTTAGCGACGCAACTGGTACCCTTACCAATACGCTAATCCCTCGACTGGTGCGGCAGGGGCGCGTCCGGCAGGGGTTACCATGGGAGATCTTGATGCCGATGGCAAAATGGACGTGGTGGTGTCAAACCGCGAGGCAAGAACCCTCTCTCTCTTTCTCAGCAACGGCGATGGCACCTTTGCCCCCAAGGTTGATTACACAACGACCGAGAGGCCGGTAGTTGTGGCTGTTGGGAATCTCAATGCCGATGGAAAGATCGACATGGCAGCGTCGAGCTACTTCTCAGAGGCCATCTCTACCTTTAAAAATAGCACGGGTACGATCAGCGTTACCTCAAATATTGCGGCTTCATGGACCATAAATGGTCCTACGACCATTGTCGGCTCGGGGACTTCACAGACCATATCTCTCCAGCCCACCGGGACGTACACGATCGTATGGGACCCAGTATCCGGATACACTGCTCCCGCACAAAGTACTCAAACCCTGACGGACAGCGGCGCCATCACGTTTAGCGGTACGTATGTCGCTCCTGATCTTCAGGTCTGGACCCCGGCGAATCCTTCAGGGCTCGTTATTCCCACCACCGCAACCGAAGGGACGGCGGTTATGCTCTCGGCTCCCGTAACCAACCGAGGAACCGCGTCAACGGCCAGTGGCTTCACGAGTCTTTTTCAAAAAGCGACCGATTCCTCCGGAACCGGCGCGGTGGACATCGGTACCTATGCGACAACATCATTGATTGCCGCCGGAGCGAGAAAGGATGTTAAGCTTTCTTACGCATTCCCCACAGCCGGGACCGTGTACGTTCGCGTTTGTGCCGACAAAGCATCATCCGGAGACACCGGAACGATCCCTGAGGCGAACTCATCGGGGACAGGAGAAGCAAATAACTGCGGCGCGTGGACGGCTATCACCGTGGGTGTGCCCACCGGCACCGTGAAAGCCTCTGCCAGTATCTCTGCCGGCAGCTGGACCATCAGTGGCTGCACCTCCCAGACCGGTTCGGGGACAACGGAGGTGACGTACTCTTCCGTTCCCGTCGGCGACTGCACCATTACATATGATCCTGTCTCCGGGTACACCACGCCGGGACAAAATACTCAAACGTTAACCTCCGGCAACCCTATTACGTTCGTGGGTAACTATGCGTCCTTCTCCGGCACGATCAGCGTTACCTCAAATATTTCGGCTTCATGGACGATAAATGGCCCTGCAACCATTACCGGCTCGGGCACTTCACAAACACTAACTTTCCAGCCCACCGGGACGTACACGATCGTATGGGACCCAGTATCCGGATACACCGAGCCTTCTTCTCAAAATCTTTCTCTAACGGATGGTGGCACTATCACGTTTGATGGTACCTATGTGCCCGGGCCGAATATTTGCGGTAATGACATTTGTGAGCAAGGCGAGTCGGGGGTTTGCCCCAATGACTGCCCCTACAGTATTCAGGAGCGGTAAAGGTACCCCAACAAAAAACCGCCGCGTAAGCGGCGGTTTTTTGTTGGCAAGTAATGGGTACATTCTAGGACGGTCGTCCTAGAATGTACCTCCCTATAGGGTCTTTATCCGGGGAATTTATCTGCGTAGAGTTTTTTGCCGCGGGTGATAGCGGCCATGGCCTCATCCTTTCCTGAGAACCCTGTTACCGAGACCTCCTTATTCTCAATTGTTTTGTAGGTTGAGAAAAAATGCTCGATTTCCTTGACCGTATGTTTATTTATATCAGAGAGATCCTGCACGTCATCCCAGCGGGGATCGTGTATTGGCACTCCGATTATTTTGTCATCGCGCTCTCCGCCGTCGATCATGTGCATGATCGCAACCGGTCGCACGCGCACCAAAATCCCCGGTGCGAGCGGGTAGGTGGTAAGCAAGAGTACATCAAGAGCATCGTTGTCATCCCAGAGTGTTTGCGGCACGAAGCCGTAGTCAAAAGGATAATCTTGCGCGCTTTTCATTGCCCGGTCCAAAGCAATGAGCCCGGTCTCTTTGTCGATTTCGTACTTATTCTTTGATCCTTTGTTGATCTCAATGATCACATTGATCATTTCGGGGGCATTTTTACCTGCGTCAATATCGTGCCAGAGATTCATATTGGGAATGATTAATTATGTCTAGTGTGTGCTGCGGTGTCGTACTATCATTATGCTCTCGAGTGGAGCAAATGGGAAGGCGGAGGGACTACTTGGACTCGTCAGATTCGGCTTCTTCCGCATCACGCGTTTCCTCGGCCTCAACTTCAAGCTCGTTAACAGACGCCTCGACTTCTTCCGGGGTTGTCGTTGCGGTATCTTTCTCCCCATGGATATCACCTTCTATCTCGGCAACTTCTTCCGCGATCACTTTGGACTCGTGAGCGCCGTTCTCAACGGTCTCAACCTCCTTCTCTCCCTCCATTTCGGCGACCTCATCCTCAAGAGATTCGTCTTTTGGAACGGTTACTTCGTCGGTTGGCTTTTCTGAAACCGCCGCTCCTCCGGCACTCTGGATGTCGATCTTCCAGCCGGTGAGCTTGGCGGCGAGGCGGACGTTCTGGCCTCCTTTGCCGATAGCGAGAGAAAATTCATCGTCAGAAACTTTTACGATCGCACGCTTTTCCTCGGGAAGGAGCTCAACTTTCTCTACTCGTGCGGGAGAAAGTGCATCCTCAATGAATTGTGCCGGCTCGAGAGACCATTCAATGAGGTCGATCTTCTCGCCGGAGAGTTCGCTCATGACTGTTGAAACGCGAACGCCGCGCTGCCCCACGCAGGATCCTACCGGGTCAATGTGGTCATCGTTTGAGAAAACCGCCACTTTTGAACGTGAACCTGCTTCGCGGGCGATCGCCTTGATCTCCACAACGCCTGAGGCGATCTCGGGAGCCTCGATCTCAAAGAGTTTCTTCAAGAATTGGGGGTGTGACCGTGAGAGGCGGAGGTTGATACCACGAGGCGTTTCTTCCACGGAGTAGAGGTACGCCTTGATGCGCTCACCCTGGCGGTAGCGTTCGCTGCGCACCTGCTCTTCGTAGGGAAGGATGCCGGTCGCCTTGCCGAGGTCAACGAAGATATTGCCGCGCTCGATCCTTTGGACCGATCCGCTTACGATTTCGCCTTCACGCTTGCCGTATTCATCAAGCACGGATACCTTTTCTGCCTCGCGGATGCGTTGGATGATGACCTGCTTGGCGGTTTGTGCCGCGATGCGACCGTAGTCGTCGTGCATTTCAAGAGGGAAGATAAGCTCATCGCCCACCGCAACGTCTTTCTTGATCCTGCGGGCATCCTCGATCAGGATGTGTTGCTCGGAGTTGAAACGGGGAAGGATTGTCTCGCCTTCTTCGCCTTCGGCGCTTTTTACGACGCTTTCGGTAGGGACCCCGTTCCTTTTCTCTGGTGTCGGGGTTTCTTCTTCATCCTCACCTTCTTCCATGCGCACCATGCTCTCATCCACGGCGATCTTTACCTGCGAGAACGTGGCCGTGCCGGTGGCAAGGTCAAACTGCGTGCGCACGATCTGACCTTTCTTGCCGTAATCTTTTTTGTATGCGGCAGCGAGTGCCTGCTCGATCGCGTCAACGATCTTTTCTTTGGGAATGCCGCGCTCTTCTTCCAGTTGGTGAAGTGCGGAGTTAAGTACTTTGAGATCCATCATAATGATAGGTTTGTTATTTGATAATGGATTCCTGAGTGTTGCAAAGCAACCCAGAGTAATCCATATAAGCTCCTCAGCTCGGAAATGTAAACGAGTACGTTTCCATTTCGCTCGCCTTACGTCGCTTATAAAAAAGGCCGCTTCCTTGGGGGAACGGACATCGCAACTTCCTGTATACGACTAAACTAACACAATAAGTGTAGCAAATCCACAGGAGTTGTCAACTTTTTGGAGGCCTATCGTGGTATACTATGAAGGAAATCATTTCATGAATGTTCGCGATGAACAACTCAAAGAATTCCTTCTCGATGCCGGCTTGGTGACTCGCTCGGACATAGAAGCTGCGATCAAAAAAACGCAGGCAAAGAATGTTTCGCTCGGGGACGTGCTCGTGAGTGAGTCAAAGCTTACCGATGACGACCTACGCAGGACACAGGCGTACCTTCTCGGCATCCCCTTTGTGAGTTTGAAAGGGCAGAAGATCGAATTTGAGGTGCTCTCCATGATCCCAGAGCCGATCGCCCGCAAGCACAACATCATCGCGTTCAAAAAGACCCCGAGTGAGCTTGAGGTGGCGATGCTTGACACCAACGACCTCACCGCGATCGAATTTGTCAAAAAAAAGGTTGGACTCAAGATACTGCCGCGGCTCACGGACCAAGAATCCATGAAGGCGGCACTCGTTCAGTACCAAAAGAGCCTAAAGGCTGAGTTCGGGGACATCATCCAGAAGGAGGCCGTGTCGGTGAAGGCGCTCGCTGACCAAAGCGAGGACGGGGAACATTCGGAAAAAGACCTCAAAGAGCTTGCCGAGGATCTGCCGATCGTCAAGATCGTGGACACACTCTTAAACCACGCTATCATTCAGGGTGCGTCGGACATTCACATTGAGCCGATGGAGACGCAGATGGTGGTGCGCTACCGCATTGACGGTATTCTCCACGATGCGATGGTGTTGCCCAAGGACGTTGCACCCGGTATCGTTGCGCGCATCAAAGTGCTCTCAAACCTTAAACTTGACGAGAAGCGCCTTCCCCAGGACGGACGATTCAAGATAGAGAGTGCCGGGGAGCGGGTGTCGTTCCGTGTTTCAACACTGCCGACCTACTTTGGAGAAAAAACGGTGATGCGTCTTTTGCGCGACGCGGCGTCGGGGTTCACCCTTGAGGGGCTTGGGTTCCATGGTTCGGGTCTTGAGCGGATCCATAGTGCCATGAAGCAAAAAGTGGGGCTCCTCCTCACCACGGGGCCGACCGGATCGGGTAAAACGACGACGCTCTACACGATGCTTGATATTTTGAACACCCCCGAGGTGAATATCTCAACCGTTGAGGACCCGATCGAATACCAGATGCCGCGCGTCAACCAGACGCAGGTCAAGTCCGAGATCGGACTTACCTTCTCAAGCGGGTTACGCACTCTGATGCGCCAAGACCCCGACATCATCATGGTGGGAGAGATCCGCGACGAGGAGACAGCATCCCTTGCCATCAATGCGTCACTTACCGGCCACCTCGTGCTCTCGACGCTCCATACCAACTCTGCTGCGGGTGCTATTCCGCGCATGATCGACATGGGAGTCGAGCCGTTCCTTATTGTCTCCACAGTCAATGTCGTCATCGCACAGCGTCTCGTGCGCCGACTGTGTGACGGCAGTAAAGAGCGCTACACGCTTTCCAAAGATGAGCTTTCTCGTCTGGAAAAGATCGTTAACCTCGACCGCGTTCTGGCAACCCTCAAAGAAGAGAAGGTCATCAAGCCGGGCGATGATTGGGACACGATCGATTTTTATCACCCAAAGAAGTCCGATGAATGTGAGGATGGATATAAGGGACGACTCGGTATTCACGAAGTGCTCAAAATGTCTTCCACGATCAAAGAGCTTGTGATAAAGGGCGCAACGGCGGCCGAGATCGAGACACAGGCCAAGAAAGAAGAGATGCTCACCATGATCGAAGACGGTGTGTACAAGGCGGCGCAGGGACTTACCTCAATCGAGGAGATCTTCCGCGTGGTCTCAGAATGAGATCTTCTGCATGACCTCAGAATAATTTTATGCCACTTTTCCACTATAAAGCAAAAGATGCAAGCGGTGATCTCTCCGAGGGGACCGTCGCTGCTGGTAATAAGTTTGAGCTTGCGAGAAACCTTAAGGCAGAGGGGAAGGAGGTATTGTTTGCGGAAGAAACACAGGCAAGCGGGAAAAATTTTAGCGATGCCGTCGCCGCGTTTCTTACGCGTATCAAGATGGAGGACCTCATCATGTTCTCCAAGAACTTAAGCGCCATGATCAACGCAGGCCTCGCCCTCTCTCGCGCCCTCTCGGTGCTTGAGCGGCAGACGCCTAACCAAAAATTCAAAGGGGTGCTCCACGAGCTTGGTGAGGATATCAGCAAAGGAACAAGCTTGAGTGACGCAATGGGGAAACACTCGGCTGTGTTTTCCACACTGTTTGTTTCCATGGTGCGTGCCGGTGAGGAGTCGGGGAATCTCGCGCAGTCGCTTGAAGTGATCGGCAGTCAGCTTGAAAAGAGTTATGTCCTCCGCAAGAAGATCAAGGGCGCTATGATGTACCCGGCAGTGGTGATCACGGCAATGATCATTATTGCGACCCTCATGTTCATCTACGTCGTCCCGTCACTTTTGGAGACCTTTAAATCCATGAACGTTGAGCTGCCAACCTCGACAAAGGTCATTATTTTTATCAGCGATTCTTTGCAGAATTATGGGCTCTGGGTTTTTCTTGGGGCTGTGGTGCTGGCCATTGGGGTTGTGATGGGGCTTCGCACGTCGCGCGGGAAGCGTGCCTTTGAATGGGTCGTGCTCCATTTGCCGGTCATAAGCGGGATCGCCAAGGAGTCAAATTCGGCGATGACATCCCGAACGCTCTCGTCGCTCTTGTCCTCTGGGGTGGATATCATTGAGGCACTCCATATTACGCGTGATGTCGTGCAGAACTCATACTACAAAGACGTGATCGACGCGGCGATAAAAAACATTGAAAAAGGCAGCGCGTTGTCCGTTGCGTTTGTGGAGGCGGAGAAGATTTATCCCATTTTGGTCGGAGAGATGATCGAGGTGGGGGAAGAGACCGGCAAACTCTCTGAGATGCTTCTGCGCGTCGCGGTCTTCTATGAGGCTGAGGTTGAGGCCGCCACCAAGGATATGGCGACGATTATTGAACCGATCCTTATGCTTGTGATCGGAGGCGGCGTGGGCTTCTTCGCGGTGTCCATGATCACGCCGCTCTACTCGGTAATGAATAACATATGATCGGCCGCACGCATTCAGCGAATTTCTTCGTTGCCTTCGTCGCTCGAACACTCACCGTATCTAGCGTACGGCTTGAGTCCTCGCTCCTCGACGCCTCGAACTTCATCCGAATGCGAGCGTCCGGTACACAAAGAGGACGCCGTGGTGGCTTCACTTTAATCGAGATCGTCATCGTTGTTGCGATCCTTGCAATTCTTTCCACCATTATATTCACGTCATTCTCAGCGTTCCGTAACGCGAAGGTTCTTGATACCGCGACGGAAGACGTGCTTACTCTCATATCAACCGCACGCGGTGAGACGCTCTCCGCGAAAGCGAACACCCAATACGGTGTACATATTACTTCGGGGAGCATGACACTTTATGCCGGCGCGACATACAGCGCCGGGGACTCCGCCAACCAAGTCGTTGACCTCGACAGCGCACTTGAGATCGTGAGCATTGCCCTTAGTGGTGGCGGTTCTGACATTCTCTTTGACCGGCTTACCGGAAAAACCTCAAACAGTGGCACGTTTGTGATACGAGTGAAGAGCGATACCGCCAAAACGCATACGGTGACCATAGCGGGGACAGGAATCGCGAGTTTCAACTAGAATCAAGCAGGCGTAACGGTGTATACTTATATCCATGCAACGAGGATTCGGACTCATTGAAATATTGATCGGCGCGGCGATCCTTGCCACGACGGTTTGGAGTATTGCCGGCTATTACCAACAGGCTCTTAAGGTCAGCCAGTCAACCGGACAAGTGATGCAGGCAAGTTTTTTGCTCGAGGAAGGGATCGAAGTGGCGCAGTTCTTTCGCGACGGCAGTTGGAGCAACATATCCGGGATGGCTGCGGGGACTCCTTATTATCTCGTGTGGAGTGGGACGGCATGGGCGACATCCACCACTCCTTCAATGATCGACGGGACATTTACGCGCTCGATCGTGGCAAGTGATGTGTATCGTAACGGCAGTGATGACATCACAACGTCCGGGGGGACTCTTGATGCGGGCACGAGAGAGATAACTGCAACCGTAATATGGCAGGATCACGGTACGACAGTCTCGCGCTCGCTCTCGGCGTATCTCGCTAATATTTTTTAATATGAATTCCTCCATATTCTCTCGTCGCGGATTCAGTCTCATTGAAATGGTGGTATATATCGCGCTTCTCGCGATCTTGACAGTGCTTGCGGTCAACATGACCCTTTCCATGACACGCGCGTTTGCGGACCTGCGCGTCTCACGTGACCTCAATAGCTCCGCGACCGCCCTTTTTGAGCGCATCACTCGCGATATTCGTGGAGCGTATGACGTAGACGCAGCGGGAAGCGTGCTGGGGACGAACCCAGGGGAGCTGCTCCTCAACACCAAAGATGCAGGCGGCACAAACATGACGGTCGAGTATTTTGTAAGCAGTGGCGCGGTGCACATCAAAGAGAACGGGCTTGATCTTGGGCCGATCACGTCAGCGAGTACGCAGACCGGCAGTTTTGTGGTGCGCGAGATCATTGGCGCAAACAGCAAAGCGGTCAAAGTTGAGGTCACGCTGTCTGCAACGAGGGGAGATATTACCAAGCAGCGCAATTTCTATACCACGGTCGTTCTGCGGGGCACCTATTGATCCTCCATGTTCATGAATATCAATCAGCACAAACAGAAGAACAAAGGGGCGGCGATGACGCTCGCGGTGATGTTTTTTCTCCTCATTTCTCTGGCAATTGTTTTGGGTTCAGTAGGGCCAGTCGTGCGTGATTACAAGAACGCGCGCGACCTTATCAGCGCCAAAGAGTCGTATTTTACCGCCGAGAGCGGTATTGAGGATGCAATGTATCGCATTAAAAAAGGAAAACAGATCGGGGGTACGGTAGTGCTCGCTCTTAATGGAGGAACCACCAACGTCGCTATTTCCAATGTGAGCAGTACGGAAAAGCAAATTATCGCCTCGGGCAATGTGCTTTCCAATAATCGAAATGTTCAACTTAATCTCACCACGGGCGTGGGTGCCGACTTTGCCTATGGAGCTCAGGTTGGGGAAGGAGGGCTCGTGATGGCGAATGGGTCTTCGGTTCAGGGAACGGGTGGTGCGGTGGGCAATGTCTATAGTAATGGCCCAATCATAGGATCTAACAGCGCGGCGATCACTGGGAGTGCCACAGTAGCCACCGGGCTTGATCTTGATACCCAGGGATCAGAGGTCTGCAACACCGATCAATTCGTAGGAAAGACAAGTCCTCAGATCGACTTCGCTCAAAAGTTCTCGCCATCTTCAAGTCTCCCGCTCTCTCGGGTGAGTCTGTACATTAAAAAAGTTGGGGCGCCTTCTTCGCCGACCATTCGTATTGTTGCCGATAATGCGGGTTCACCCGCGACATCCGCACTGGCGAGTGCCACACTGTATGCCGCGGATGCAGGCACGAGTTATTCCTGGGTGGACGTCTCATTTTCTTCTCCCGCAAATCTTGTCGCGGGGCAGTATTATTGGATCGTATTTGACACGGGAACAAACTCAAGCAACTATTTTTCCTGGTGCAGCGATAGCAATAACGGCTATGGGAATGGTGTTGGTAAATATAAGAGCAGTTGGTCAACCAGTGGTTCGTGGACGCAGATCACTGGCGACCTTGGTTTTCGAAACTATCTTGGAGCAGGCAATGGATCCATAGATAGCGTAACCATTGGCGGTAATGCGTATGCGCACTCCATTACCGACAGCACCATTACGGGCACCGCATATTGTCAGAGCGGGTCGGGTAACAACAAAGCGTGCGACACCTCTCAAGCTGATCCACCGGTGATGAATATGCCGATCTCTGACGCCACGATAGCAGGATGGAAAGCAGATGCCGCCGCGGGGACGATCTACAACGGCAACTGTGGAGACTCCGGCGTCGCGGGTTGTTCCGGGAGTGGGACCATATCGATCGGGCCGGCAAAAATCACCGGGAACCTCACCATAACAAACGGCAGGGTGCTTAATTTGACCGGCGTCGTGCACGTCGCAGGTGATATCAACATCTCAAATAATGGGACGGTGCGGTGCGATGTATCGTTCGGTTCAGACAGTTGCGTGCTCATTGCCGATGGATATATTGACGCAAGCAACAATGCGATCTTTAGCGGGTCGGGACAGTCAGGGAGCTACATTCTCGCGGTTTCAACAAAAGAAGGGTGTAATGGGGTATCGGCCTCAGGGTGCGCCAGCGGGTATTCGGGGATCAATCTCGGGAACAATCTCACCGGAGCAGTGTTCTATACCTCGGCATCCATGATTAATATCAGCAATAACGCCGCGATCAAAGCGGTGGTAGGGTACAAACTCAACCTAAGTAAT
>MHUS01000007.1:11830-15932 GCA_001823505.1 Candidatus Yonathbacteria bacterium RIFCSPHIGHO2_01_FULL_51_10
GTGGGTGGAATGTAAAAAGTTGGAAGGAGGTGCAGTAAGGAAATATTTAGGTGCGCGACAGTATGGTACAATAGTGCTCATGCAGAAGAAAAAATTGATCGTGGCAAATTGGAAAATGGCGCCCGCGGGGACGAAGGAGGCGCAGGGGATCTTTCGCGATATCGCGAAGGCGGGTGCTGGATCGCGTACCGCGCGGGTAGTTGTCTGTCCGCCGTTCGTGTTTCTCCCTACACTTGCGGCACTACGCTCAAAAAGCGTGGCGCTCGGAGCGCAGGATGTGTTTTGGGAGAAGGACGGTGCATTCACCGGCGAGATCTCTGCGGCGATGCTTGCTGATCTGCGTACGCAGTCTGTCATCGTGGGACACTCGGAACGACGTGCTCTGGGTGATACGGACGAGATGGTGAATCGCAAACTTCGTGCCGTATGTGTCGCGGGAATCACCCCGGTACTGTGTGTGGGGGAGTCAGTGCGCGACCACGAAGGCGGCCATGTGATATTTGTGCGCGACCAGATCCGTGCCGCACTCCAAGGAGTGAAGCGAAGCGATGCCCTACGCTTGGTGGTTGCCTATGAGCCTATTTGGGCAATCGGAAAGAACGCGGTCCGTCCCGCTACCACGGAAGAAGGAATGGAGATGGCGATCGTCATCAAAAAAACCCTCACCGACCTCTTTGACCGGGCGACAGCCGATGCGGTGACGATCCTCTATGGCGGCTCAGTTGATGAAAAGAATGCACGCGAGTTTCTTTGGAATGCGGGAATGGACGGATTGTTGGTTGGCCGCGCGAGTTTATCACCGAAGTCTTTTGCGGCGATCATTGCCTCTGCCGCGCCTTTGCCAAAGACATCAGCCGTAGTCAAGCGACGCAAGCACAGATAATTTTTATGAAGATTCTACCATCACCAAAGGAGTGGAACATTAAAGGCAAGCGCGTCATCCTCCGCGCTGATTGGAATGTGCCGGTGGAAGGCAACAAGCTCGGTGAGGACTACCGCATTCGCCGTTCGTTTGCGACCATCGACTACCTGCGCAAGAAGAAAGCGCGCATCATTGTGATGAGTCATATTGGCAAGGATGGACGGTCGAGCTTGCGCCCCGTGGTGGAGTATCTGGAGAAGCGTATGGCAGTGGGGTTTGTCCCTGATTTCCGAAGTGAAGAAGCACACGGAATCGTCCGCGACATGAAAGAAGGAAGCGTGGTGGTCTTTGAGAATTTGCGGCAGGATTCCCGCGAGGAGAAAAATGACCCTGCTTTTGCAAAACTTCTCGCGTCATTTGGTGACTACTATATCAACGATGCGTTCTCTGCCTCGCATCGCGCGCACGCATCGATCGTGGGTATTCCCAAGCTTCTCCCCTCGGCATTCGGCTTCTTGTTCCTCGATGAGATCAAACACCTCTCGCTTGCGCTCAAGCCCACGCACCCGTTCGTGTTTGTTGTCGGTGGAGCGAAGGTGTCTACGAAGATGCCGCTCATGAAGAAATTCGCACGTCTTGCGGATACGGTGTTTGTCGGTGGTGCGCTTGCGAACAATTTTTTCAAAGAAGAAGGAATGGAAGTGGGCAAGTCGTTCATTGAGAAGGGCACGTTCGGGTTGCGGCCTTTGTTCAAAAAGAAGAGCATCATTCTGCCTTCCGATGTGGTCGTGCGTGACTCTTCGGGTACACCACAGACGCGAGAGATTTCTGCGATCATGAAGCGCGATGCGATCATGGATGCGGGACCTTCGACACTACGCGCACTCGGCGAGAAGATCGCAAGGGCAAAGCTCATTGTTTGGAATGGCCCTTTGGGTAACTATGAGGCAGGGTTTGACGCCGGGACGATCACGCTTTTGAAACTCCTCGCGAAGGCACGAGGGAAGACGATCTTGGGGGGTGGGGATACCATCGCACTTGTCGACCGACTGAAGATGGAGGGGGCGTTCACGTTCATTTCAACGGGCGGCGGTGCGATGCTTGACTATCTTGTGGACGGCAAACTCGACGGCATCGATGCGATCATGAAAAAGGCGCGCCGCAGCAAAAAATGATTTTTAAATATTTCGCAGGAACTCCCTTGTTTATTGCAAGCGTTCAGAATACCCCGTCCGTTTACGGCGGGGATGAATGAACGCATAGGGATCATGGTCGAGCGACCTAAATTTCGTGACTGAAAGGAACTAGAAATTGGAAGTGCCCGTGTGGTGCGGCGGCTCGCTCCTTGGCATCAAAGAACCCTGGTCCCGCGTCCAAATACCCTGAGCCTTGGCGCGGGGTTCTTTATTTTTGCGACTTGTGTTAGTCTGACGCGCAGGAAGGTTGTATGTTCCTACTGTCAATTACCAATAGCAATCCAACGAGGAGGTGCCCCATGTCCGACGAACATTACGATAGAGAACTCGATGCAACAGGTCTGAATTGTCCGCTCCCGATCCTTCGCACAAAGAAGGCGCTCGGGGAGATGGCAAGCGGGCAGATACTGAAGGTCAAGGCGACCGACCCGGGGTCGGTCAAGGACTTTGAATCCTTCGCGAAGCAGACGGGGAACAAACTCTTGGCGTCAGGGCAGGAAGACGGAGTATTTTGCTTTTACTTGCAGAAAGCATGAAGAAGAAATCTACAAAAAGGGCGGCCACTGGCCGCCCTTTTCTATAATCGCATTTTAATTTTTGCGGCGACAGTTTCCGCCTCGCCTTCCGCATAGTCGCGCGCTCCTTGCCAGTGCTCGAAGCCGTCGCCGGAGAAGCGGGGGATGATGTGGATGTGCGTGTGAAAAATAACTTGTCCGGCGACGGGGTCGTTGTTCATTTCAATATTGATGCCCTGGGCATTAACTGCAGTTTTAATCGCAATCGAAAGTTTTTTCACGACGACGGCGATATGCGAGAGTGTTTCATCGGGCGTTTCGTAGAGGTTCACATGGTGTGCTTTTGGGACGACAAGCGTGTGCCCGATGTTTACCGGATGAAGATCAAGGAATGCGAACGAATGCTCATCCTCGTAGACCTTTGCTGAGGGGATCTCGCCCGCGATGATCTTGCAAAAGAGACAATCGGTGTTCATGGGCACATTGTAGCGTGCGCGTGCTAGAATGCAAAGCATATGAATAAGCCAGAGGGTCTCGAGGGATACCCGCCACTTCTTTCAGCGCTTCTTTCGGCGCGCGGTATCAACACGCACGATGAAGCGGAGATATTTCTCCATCCTTCCTATGAGCGTGACATCAACGACCCCTTCCGTATCATGGGCATGGAGCGCGCGGTACGGCGTATCCTCGCCGCCATAGCGGCGAATGAAAAAATCGTTCTCTACGGTGACTATGATTGCGACGGCATTCCCGGCTCGGTGGTGCTCCATGATTTTTTTAAAAAAATAGAATACCCGTATTTCAAAAATTACATCCCGCATCGGCACGACGAAGGGTACGGGCTCAATCATGAGGCGGTTGAGGGATTTGCAAAAGATGGCGTTACACTTCTAGTTACGATCGATTGCGGTATCACGGATGTGGATGAGGTAGCGCGGGCGCAAGAACTCGGCATCGACGTCATCGTTACCGATCATCACTTGCCCCAGGCGGTCTTGCCGCCGGCGTACGTGGTCCTCAATTCTAAACAAGATGGTGACACGTATCCGGACAACATGCTTTGCGGCGCGGGGGTTGCGTGGAAATTGGTGCAGGCGCTCATTCTGCACGCGCCCAAAGAACTACGCGAGAAGATCCCTGACGGCTGGGAGAAATGGCTCCTTGATATGGCGGGACTCTCTACGGTCGCCGATATGGTGCCGCTTCGCAAAGAGAATCGCGCCATCGCACACTTTGGCCTCAAGGTGCTTCGCAAGAGCAAGCGCCCGGGCCTCAAGATCTTGCTTCAGAAAATGAAGGTGGACCAACGCTACCTCACCGAAGACGACATTGGGTTTATGATCGGGCCGCGCATTAATGCCGCATCGCGCATGAGCGTCCCGTTCGAGGCGTTCGAATTGCTCTCCACGGACGATCCCTCGCGCGCGGAGGTTCTTGCGGACCATCTCAATCATTTGAACGATACGAGAAAAGGGATTGTGGCGGGAATGATCAAAGAAGCGAAACACAAACTTGACGAGCGGGAGCTC
>MHUS01000007.1:15958-25493 GCA_001823505.1 Candidatus Yonathbacteria bacterium RIFCSPHIGHO2_01_FULL_51_10
ACACAAACTTGACGAGCGGGAGCTCCGCGAGGTTATTGTGATCGGCAATCCCAACTGGAAGCCGGGCGTCCTCGGGCTTGCCGCCAACAAGCTCATGGAAGATTATGGCAGGCCGGCATTCGTGTGGGGCAGAGAAGGCGGCGTGCATATCAAAGGATCGTGCCGCTCAGACGGGACGGTCAATGTGGTTGAGCTCATGACGAGCGTTGCCGCGGGAACATTTCTTGATGTGGGAGGACATGAGATGTCGGGGGGTTTTTCTATCTCAAATGAAAAGATCCATGCGCTTGAGGAGGCGATCATCGAGGCATACCAAAAACTTGAACGTCGCGTTAAAAAAGATGTGAGCATCAAACCCGATGCCACACTTTCTTTGGATGACGTGAACATGAAAACATGGGAGATCGTGGATCAGCTCGCGCCCTTCGGGATGGAAAATTCTAAGCCAATCTTTTTGTTTGAAGGAGTAGAGATCGTAGGGGTTAAATTGTTTGGCAAAGAGAAGAACCATCTTGAGCTTACGTTCCTCAATTCCCGCGGCGGGAAGATCATTGCCATCGGATTCTTCGCCGACACATCGTCGTATGCTGTCCCTGTTCTTGAGGGCGAACGCGTGAATCTCTATGCCACACTTGAGCTCTCGCGTTTTCGCGGGCGGCCCGAATTACGCTTAAGAATTATGGGCATACAATAGCTTCCCATAGCAGGTTGAGAGCGAACCTGCTATGCTTAAGGGCAGGCGGATCGTTAGAGAAAGGAGGTGATCGTCGTGCCTAAGCAATGGTGTAAAGTACAGTGGTGGCTGCTCCCAAAGGGGAAAATCGTTGCTTTGCGTAAAAAATTCCTTGGGTGTTTGCCCGGGAGTATTCTTAAGGTAAAGATCGGACCGCTGTATCACGTCAACCCAGCTCGAGATGATTTTGTCTGGCACGATCTTTTCATAAAAGTCCTCAGTGTCGAAGAAGGGCCGGATCTGGCGTTTGAGGTCTTCTATTTCGAAAATGGAGTGGTCAAGGGACCACATTGGCTTAGCTTGAGCAATCAATGGCTCTACTATGCACATCCGGCACATTATTTCGTAGATGATGTGGAAATCGTGTACCGCGCCTAATACTAGCCTTCTAGTGTCCGGCGCGGTCTTTTTTTGCGAACAATATGGTACGATGAAAGACATGAAAACTGATGCGGCTACTATTTTTACCGATGGGAGTTCCTCCGGCAATCCTGGACCGGGCGGATGGGGTGCTGTCGTGGTTGCGGAAGGGCGTGCGACCGAGCTTGGCGGCGGGGAAAAGCATACGACAAATAATCGCATGGAGCTCGTTGCGGCGATCGAGGCGCTCAAATCACTCGACGCATATAACGGAAAAATTTTTATATATCCTGATTCTTCCTATGTCGTAAAAGGGATCACTTCGTGGATACACAACTGGCAAGCAAAGGGCTGGAAAACCGCTGGCAAAAAAGATGTGGAGAATCGTGATCTGTGGGAGAGACTTCTTGCGGTAGTGGAGGGGAAAGATATCAAATGGCAAGTGGTGCCGGGTCACTCGGGGGTGCCGGGGAATGAGCGCGCGGATGAGATCGCAACCGGGTACACCAAAGGCACTCAGCCGAAATTATTTCGCGGAGCAGCCGGCGAATACGGAATCAATGTTTCCGATATTTCTCATGATCCCAAGAAGAAAGCGGCACACGATGCGTCAAAAAAAACGCGCACCAAAAAAACAGGCCCTGCATATTCATATGTTAGTGCTATTGATGGGAAGGTGATGACGCACGCGTCGTGGGGCGAATGTGAAAAGCGCGTGAAGGGTGTTCCCAATACGCGCTTCAAGAAAGTATTTTCAGCGGAGGAAGAGAGAGTGCTTGTTGCGGAGTGGAAGCATTTAGGTAAAAAATGAGTTCATGGGCGAGCGCGTCTGGTGGAGCATTGCGGGTGGTTTTGCGGGTGGTATCTTTTTGCGTTCACTCATCAACCTCGGCTGGATCGCGATAACAGCACTGTTGTGCGTTGCTATAATTCTTGCGCTTATCGCGCTTGTGGCCCGAGCGCGTACACCACTTGTCATGGCGATAGTGTTTGTCGCGGGCGCGGCAGGGATGCTGCGTTTTTCTTTTGCAGAGCAGCGCATCGTCTCACCGCAACTTGCCCTACACGAGAACGCACGGGTGACCCTGGAAGGTATCATCGACGAAGAGCCGGATGTCCGTGAAGGGAGGGTTCTTGTTCGCGTGCTGCCTGATCATATCAATACGACACCGCTTGCAACACAGACGCACATACTGGTTATCGCGGGAGAGTATCCGCGCCTTGCGTATGGCGATCGTGTGAGTTTAAAGGGCGTGCTTGAGCTGCCGCAGCCGATAGAGAATGGTAACCGTACGTTCAATTATCCTCAATATCTTGCCGTGCGCGGGATCGTGTATCAAATGCGCTATCCGCGCGTTGAGTTGATGGGATCGAACGAAGGCAACCCTATCATGCGCGCGTTGTTCAATATTAAAGAATCATTTACCGATCGTTTGTCGCGCGCGGTACCAAAGCCAGAGAGTGCACTTTTAAGTGGCATTCTTGTTGGAGGATCGCAGTCGCTCGGCACCACGCTCACCGATGCCCTGCGGGCGGCCGGCGTCATTCATATTGTCGCGCTCTCCGGGTACAACGTGACGATCGTCGCTGAATCCATCATGCAGATGTTGGCGTTTCTTCCCATTGCGCTCGCGCGCTCGTTGGGCGTGGCAAGTGTTATTCTTTTTGCGCTTATGACCGGAGCCGGGGCAACGATCGTGCGTGCAGCGATCATGGCGCTTATTGTGGTCTTGGCACGCGCGACCGGCAGGCCGTATGACATGGCGCGAGCGCTCTTTCTTGCCGGTGTCGCCATGATCGCTGTCAACCCGCATCTTCTGGTGTTTGATCTCTCGTTTCAACTTTCGTTTCTCGCGACACTCGGTCTCATCTACCTTTCGCCGTGGTTTGAAAAATTGTTTTCGCGCGTTACGGCGCGGTTTGGGCTGCGGGGGATATTGTCCGCGACGATCGCAACCCAGATACTGGTGTTCCCCCTGATCCTCTTTGCAATGGGGAAGATGAGTGTCATTGGCGTGGTGACCAATCTCCTCGTGCTTCCCGCCATCCCCGCGGCAATGCTTGCGGGGTTTCTCGCGGGCGCGGGTATGTTCATCCACGCCATGGTTGCGTTACCGTTCGCGTTCTTTGGGTACGTGCTGGCAAAATATGTGCTCACGGTCTCAGCATGGTTCGGCGCGTTGCCCTTCGCGCAAGTTGATGTTCCGTGGTTCACGGCGCCGTTTCTCGCAGGAACCTATCTTGTATTATTTTCTCTGATCTACTTGCGGTCGCGCGCCGGAGCATCATCTTCCAGTACCTCAAGTTCTCGCTCCACCTCGGCACTTTTGAGGTAGCGATAAAAAATGGCAACAACAATGACGGCGATGAGCGCAAGCACGAATGCGTATGCCCCAAACACATTACGCGACTTGCCAAAGAAATATCCGACCGCAATGAAGGGGAGCACCCAGATTGATGTTGCGACGAACATAATGAAGGCAAAGAGCCCGCGGTGCATTTTGCCGACACCTGCGGGGATGGGAACGAATACTTTAAGTGCCGGCAAGAGCTTGCCGACGAATACGAACCACGCACCGCGCTTGCGAAATGCCGCCTCGGTGCGGCGGAGGATCTCTAGGGGGAAGACTTTGAATCGTGTGATGTACTCGATCCCCTTACGCCGCGCGAGCTCGTAGAGGATCATGTTGCCGATCATGTTGCCTGCCGCCCCTGCGACGACGGCCGGCACAAGGGCAATGCTACCCTGGCCGATGAAGTAGCCCACGACGATAAAGAGAAGCTGGCTTGAGGGCAAGCTTATGGCGCCATTCGCGATCATCATGAGGAAGATCCCCAAATAACTTGCACCTGCAAGGATCGTTTCTATCGTCGTTTCGTTCATTCATCGCATTGTAGCATGTGGGGACAACCGTTGTTGCGGATTTTGAGGGGGTAGGTAGAATTAGCTTGATGAAATCAAAACAAAAGGGGTTTGCTGTTCTGGTTCTCGCACTGATTTTTATGGCTGCCACGGCAGTGGCAGGAGGGGTTTATTGGTGGCAGAAATCAATAATAAGTGATGAGGAACAAACCGCGCAAACTGTCTCTGGTGCGCAAGAAGAACAACACCCAGTAATACCAGTCACATCTCCCACGGTTGCGCTGCAAGTGAACACAGCCAGTCCTCTTCCTGGTACATCTGTCGTGTTCACGAGCGACATAAAAGGGAAAGATATAGAGGCGCATTTAATAGAGTTTATTGGTGGCAGTCAATTTGGTAATTTTGTGCCTAAGGATGATGCGGTGCCCTATGCCTGGACGATCAATTTATCAAAAACTGCCAGCGGCCAGAGAACTTATAAAGTTGTCGCTATAGTTGATGGTCAGCCGGTAGAGTCAAATTCCATTACGGTGACCGTTAAACCGGATTTATCGACACTTCGGCAACTCACTTTTGAACCGGGTGAACAAAAAGTATTATTTCCTGGCAGTAGCGAACAGTTACGACTCATGGGGTTATTTGATGATGGGCTTAAGCGTGATTTAACGCAGGCCGCGATGGGAACAGTCTACAGCGAGGGAATCGTTTTTGATGGCGTTAAAACGACACCGGGCGATTCACCAGTAATTAGCGTCTCTGCAGATGGAAAGGTGACAGCGCAACAGCCGGGAACGGCGGACGTGATCGCTACGAATAATGGCATGACGACGGTGAGGAGGTTTAATGTCGTATCATTGGATGAATTAGAATAGTTCTCTCTAATGACTTCGGAGGTAGGACCTCCGTAAAGAAGGGGGATAGTCAATGATGATGGTGAAAGGTTTACTTAACTAAAGCAGCATTAATAGTTTTATTAGCGACGTAGAGCGAGTGAAGTGGAAAAGTAATCTTTTCCACTTCCGAGCCGAGGAGCTAATATAGGTTAATACCTCGGTGCTTGCCCCGAGTAGCCTTTATTTTTTGTATGATTGAAATTGCCTTGGGTGCTCTTGGTGTGGCACTTTTGTTTTATTCACCAATACCACTTTCCGCTACTCGCGAGTTGGTTAGACCACGGAGTGTGTATTTAGGGGGCGCAATTATTGTGCTAGTTGTTCTTCCCTACATCGTAAAACTTCCTGAATCTATAAATGTTTGGACGTCTACAGTAGTTCCAATTTTCGCAATTGTTGGAGCAATCTTACTTGCACAAGTAAAAAGCGCTAGTATGGTGAATACGTCCCAAGAAAAATCAAAATCTGCGCATATCATAAATGTTATTACATGGATGCTTCTCCTCGGCATGTTGGCGGTTATTTTGCTTGTAGCAGGTTACACGTTACCTTGAGGTGCAATATTTGTCATAAATTAATCTCCGGAGGTCGGACTTCCGCAAAAAGAGACCCCCGTAAAATAAATACAAAAACCCCGCCGTAGGCGGGGTTTTTGTTAAATCCTTGTTTTTCTAAAGTATTTACGCTACCACAGCGGCCTTCTTGGGAGCTTTAACCTTGATCTCCGTGTGCTTTCCTGCCTTCATGCAATGGGTGCAGAGCTTGATGCGAGTGCCATCGGAAAGAGGCGCCCATTGGAGGTTGGGGTATGAACGGCGCTTGCCGGTAGGGTTAAATTTCGTTGCGCGGACGCGGTTTGAGTATCCGCCGACCATACGCGATCCCTTGTTGCATGTTGGGCATGTTTTTGCCATAGTGCTTCGCATGGTATCATAGACAACAAAATATGCAAGCAGATACACTTTTCTATGTTGCGGTGCTCGTTATGTCAGTCGTCATCCACGAGGTGTCGCACGGCTATATGGCTGACGTCTTGGGGGACAGAACGGCGCGGCTCGCCGGGCGCCTTACCCTAAACCCAATTCCACACATTGACCCTATTGGATCGATACTGGTACCACTCGTATTGTCTATTACCCACAGCGGGTTTCTTTTTGGTTGGGCAAAACCGGTCCCCTATAACCCCCGCAACTTGAGCAATCAACGGTGGGGCTCGGCGCTTGTGGGTGCGGCAGGGGCACTCTCCAACCTTCTCGTGGCGTTTGTCTTTGGCATGGTGGTCAGGTTCGGGCCGATGTACGGGCTCCCGCCGGAATTTTTTGCCATATCCAACATGATCGTTGTCGTAAATCTTCTCTTGGCGGTCTTTAATTTGCTCCCTTTCCCGCCACTCGACGGCGCCAAAGTGCTTTTTGGTGTCCTTCCTCAACGATTTCAGTATATAGAAGCCGCTATGGAGCAGTACTGGATGGTCCTTATTATCGTTGTTATTTTTGCCGGTTGGCAGATAATTCTACCGGTCATGTCGCTTCTTTACACGCTGTTTACCGGATATGCGTGGCCGATAGGGTTATAAAGGTTCCTCGGTGCAAGCCCCGAGTCTTGCATTTTTAGTGGACCCATAGTACAGTAGCGCTACTGTCGTTTCGACGGTATTTTCTTTTTGAGACTTTAACTATGGCAACCATCAACCAGCTCGTCCGCCGCGGACGAAAAGATCCGATCAAAAAAAGCCGCTCCATTGCGATGCGGCGTGGTTTCAATGTACTCAAAAACCGCCCTATCAACTACGCATCACCCTTTAAGCGCGGTGTGTGCACCAAGGTTACGACCACGACTCCTAAAAAGCCGAACTCAGCGCTCCGCAAGATCGCTCGCGTACGCCTCACCAACGGCATGGAAGTGACCGCCTACATTCCGGGAATGGGGCATAATCTCCAGGAACACTCGGTGGTCATGCTTCGTGGTGGTCGTGTCAAAGACCTCGCCGGAGTCCGCTATCACATCGTTCGCGGCGTGCTTGATGCTGCCGGCGTGGAGAAGCGCCGCAAGGGCCGATCGCTCTACGGCAACAAGCGCCCTAAAGCTGCTAAGAAATAATTTTTATGCGACGACCCGTTAAAAATAGAAACCAAGTTTCCCCTGACATCATGTACGGCTCTACTACGGTGGAGAAGTTCATCAACTATGTGATGCAGGAGGGGAAAAAGAACACTGCCCGCAAGGTGGTGTATGGAGCATTCGACCTTATAAAAGAGAAAGAGAAAGCCAGCACCCCTCTTGAGGTCTTTGATCTCGCGATCAAGAACGCGGGCCCGGTCGTTGAGATCCGCTCACGTCGCGTGGGTGGTGCAAACTACCTCGTTCCCCGTGAGGTGCGCGCGGAGCGCCGCTTGTCGCTTGCGATGCGCTGGATCCTTGAGGCGGCACGCAGCAAGAAAGGCACACCGATCCACATCAAGCTTGCCGATGAACTCCTTGCTGCAAGCAAGAACGAGGGTGAGGCGATCAAGAAGCGCGAGAACACGCACAAGATGGCTGAGGCCAACAAGGCCTTTGCTCACTTCGCGTGGTAGGAAGCGAGTTTGTAAAGTAGAAAGTTCCCAAGTTCATAAAGGAGCTCATGAAGATAGAACGATTCGAAGATATCATTGCTTGGCAAAAGGCGAAATGTCTTACCGAGGAAATATATGAACGGATGAAGGGGAATAGAAATTTAGGATTTAAAGATCAGATCCAAAGAGCAGCAGTTTCTGTAATGAATAATATTGCGGAAGGATTTGAAAGAAGGTCAAATAAAGAATTCAAGCAGTTTTTGTTTGTTGCCAAGGGGTCGTGCGGTGAAGTGAGGTCAATGTTGTATATCGCAACTTCATTGAAGTATGTCGACAAAAAACAAAGTGATTCAATGTCGGCACTTTCTGTTGAAATTTCCAAAATGCTTTCAGGGTTGATAAAAACTTTGTAACATTTACTTTATAAACTTTAAGAACTTTAGTAACCTTAGAAACTAATTTATGGAACGAGACTATCCGTTGGAAAAAGTGCGCAATATCGGGATCATCGCTCACATTGATGCCGGCAAGACGACGACATCCGAGCGCATTTTGTTTTATACAGGAATGACGCACAAGATCGGCGAGGTGCACGAGGGTGAGACCACCACCGACTGGATGGAGCAGGAGCGCGAGCGCGGGATCACCATCACCGCCGCCGCCATCACCTGTTTTTGGGCAAAGACGGACGATGCGACAAAGACAAAATATCGTTTCAATATTATCGACACCCCGGGGCACATCGACTTTACGGTGGAGGTGAAGCGCTCGCTTCGCGTGCTTGACGGCGCCGTTGTGGTGTTTGACGGTGTTGCAGGTGTTGAACCGCAATCAGAGACCAACTGGCGCTACGCGGATGAGGCGCAGGTGCCGCGCATTTGTTTCATCAATAAGCTTGACCGTACGGGTGCATCATTTGAGCGCTCCTACGCGAGCATCCTTGACCGTCTCAACAAAAATGCTGTACGCATGCAGATCCCGATAGGCGCCGAAGGCGACTTTGAAGGTGCCGTAGACCTCCTCAAGATGAAGGCGTATCGCCATGACGGCAAGATGGGAGAGAAGGTTGTTGAGGGCGAAGTCCCCGAGAATCTGCGTGCCGAGGCGGAGAAGTATCGCGCCGAGCTCGTGGAGCGTATTGTGGAGCATGATGAAGTGCTCATGGGCGAGTATCTTGATGGGAAAGAGATCTCGATGAACAAACTCAAGGAGACCCTTCGCAAGGCGGTCATTGCCAACAAGATCTTTCCCGTGTTTACCGGTACCGCACTCAAAAACAAAGGCGTTCAGTTGGTACTTGATGCGGTTGTGGATTACCTTCCCTCACCGCTCGATATTCCTCCAATCGGGGGCACTGACCCAAATACCGACGAGCATATCGTCCGCCACGCGTCCGACTCAGAGCCGTTCTCTGCGCTTGCATTCAAACTCCAGACAGACCCATTCGTGGGCCAGCTCACGTTCTTTCGTGTCTACTCAGGATCACTTGAAGCGGGATCATATGTCTACAATTCAACAACAGGAGAGAAGGAACGCCTAAGCCGCATCGTGCGACTCCAAGCGAATGATCGCGAGGAGGTGAAGAAGGTGTTCGCCGGAGAGATCGCCGCTGCGGTGGGACTTAAGAACGCCAAGACCTCGCACACCCTCTGCGATGAAACGAACCCAATTATTTTGGAGCAGATTGTCTTCCCGGAGCCCGTGGTGTCTATGCGCATTGAGCCGCAGACCAAGGCCGATCAGGAGCGCATGGGCATGGCGCTCAAGCGTCTTTCTGACGAAGACCCGACCTTCCGCGTGACGACTGACACCGAGACTGCCGAAACAGTGATCTGGGGTATGGGAGAGCTCCACCTCGAGATCCTCGTTGACCGCATGAAGCGCGAATTCAACGTCGGTACCAATATTGGCAAGCCGCAGGTTGCCTATCGCGAAACGATCACCAAAGAGGCTGACGTTGAGAACAAATACGTCAAGCAGTCTGGCGGTCGCGGTCAGTATGGCCATGTGAAGATTCGCGTGAAGCCGATCGAGAAGAACATTGATCCTGAAGCGAAAGTTGCCAAGAACGTGAAGCGCGAGCAGAATTTTGAATTCATCAACAATATCAAAGGAGGTGTTATTCCTCAGG
>MHUS01000007.1:25525-28210 GCA_001823505.1 Candidatus Yonathbacteria bacterium RIFCSPHIGHO2_01_FULL_51_10
TGGACTCATCAGAAATTGCCTTTAAGATCGCGGCATCGCAGGCCATGATGGAGGCGGCCCGCAAGGCATCCCCGGTTATTCTCGAGCCTATCATGAAGGTGGAAGTTGTTACGCCGGACCAATTCATGGGGGACGTAACCGGCAACCTTTCATCCAAGCGTGGACAGATCGAAGGAATGGAAGAGCGGGGCATGTACAAAGTGGTGAAAGCAAACGTTCCGCTCTCGGAAATGTTCGGCTACATCACCGCACTTCGCTCCATGACCGAAGGCCGCGCATCATTCACCATGGAATTTGACCACTACGCGATCGTGCCGACCAACGTGGCACAGACAATTATTGAGGCGAGGAAGTAAGGATACTAAATTATATAAACACAAAAAACCGAGGCGGGGTGCCTCGGTTTTTTGATGTTGACAAAGCCCTCTTTTCCCGTAGTCTGTGCGGTAGGGTAGTAGAATTTGGCTCAACACGTAGAGGAGATACTGAAATGAACCCACAGCTTTTGGTTAATCAACCACGGTCTTTGGCACGCGCAAGACCTTCGAAAGCATTGGATCCGGAACTTGCTCGCTGGCTTGCCCACCTGGACACTCTCATTTGGAGACCTGTTGTTTATAACGACAGGCTTGGAAGGCACCCTGATCGAGAAGAAGACGGAGTATTGTCTGAAGTAAAATGGAGTAAGGTGAAAGAGGTAATTTCGTCAGGTAATGTGATACTTACACTTGGTGATTTGTGGGGGTTTGTACTCTATGTATCTCTCTGGAGTTATCCCGCTTCAAGTTGCAAGAAGAAGCCCTCTCTTTTGCTGACAATAACCGATAAGCACTTGGAAGGAATCAGCTCAGGGCTCAATGCTCCCACAGAGAAAGAGGGACTTTGGGGGATCGTCAAGCCCTTTACGCACAGTAGGGCAAACAAAGCCGCAGTGAAGGCGTTCTTGCCTGACTACGAGATCAAGGAGCGGTCAGCTTATGACTATTGATGAATAGAAAACAGAGAATCCATCTCTTAATATACTCAAGCGGTAAACGCTTGAGTATATTTTTTGAGGGAATCAGAAAATCAGATTCAGGTCTATTTTAATTCAACCAGACTATAAAATAGCGTCATGCACCAGACAGTCTTATAGTTATAGGTTATCGAAATTTGCTTTGCAGATAGTTAGCGTAGAATAAATACTGAGGATCTCTGTGGAAGTGACACCAAGAATGTTGCATGGTTGATGAATTCCTTTCTGCGACCACGTGATATAAGCTTGCGCACATGAATTAGTAGGATTTACAGAAGCACAAAAGTAATAGGGTCCGTAAAGGTTTCCGGATGGATCAGCCAGGGTCTTAAAAGCAGGTTGAAGCTTTACATAAGGATCTATGAGGGCGTTGAAGGTTGCTCCTGGTGGTATTGCTCCGCAATTTGTTGATGCCATGCAAACATAGCCAAAAGCTGGATATCCCCAAGGGTACGCTCCTGTATTTTCTCGATAAAGCGTAACGCCCTTGACGTACTCTTCCATGGTTCTGATTCGATACGCAGTATCGGCCTTGTCTCGCGCTGAGTTGAGCGACACAAGTGTCACACTTGAAAGTAGCGAGATGATTGAAACTACGACCATGAGCTCCACAAGCGTGAACCCATATTTTGTATTCATAGCGGTAGCATTAATCTACGGCGTCGGGCGGCTTTCTGTGGATGCGACCGCAGGGGCATCGAGAATGATCGTACAAAGGGTTCCCGATGGAGATAAGGGGGAGGGGGTTGCGCTTTTGGCGATACCCAGTGGACACACAGCGCCGCTGTTCTTGAGAGGGTAGGTGATGGTCAATGAGCTAGAAACGGTTATGGAAGAGTCAACCGAGCTTGCATGAGGATTCGCCGCGCTCACCAAGGGTCCATTTGCACCAAACGGTGCTTGGAGTTTTACGTAAGGATTCAAAAGAGAGACCAATCCTGAGTTTTTTGGAGCGCCGCCACTTTCACAATCGGTATCTGCCAAACAATACGTAGTGGCACCATTCCAACAATTTGCCGTATCGCAAAGAGGGAACCCACCGTAATCTCTTGCGGCGAGATAGAATCCGGTCTCGTAAGCTTCAATGGTTTTGACGCGGCTGATGTCGGACGCCTGTTCACGAGAGCCACTTACGTTAGCAAGAGTAATTCCGGCGAGAATGGAAATCACGGCAATCACGACAATCATCTCTGGGAGCGTGAATCCCCGGACGTTGGAGGAGTGGGCGCGTAGCATGTTTATATAGTACCACAAAAAGACAAGAACCTTGCACTCTTCTCTCGTTGTATGAGAAAATGTAGACATTATAAATTTTGGCATTATTTACTCTATTGTAGTATGAAGAGATTTTTGCTCACTGCGCTGATTCTTTTGGCGCTCCCTGGGATTTTGGGAGCACAAGTTACAATGTTTGACACCCCCGCACCGACAATGGTTGACACCACCTCAATCAAATTCACCCTCAACCAGCGCGTCCAAACTACCGCAACCCTCAACATCCGTGCCACTGCCAACGGCACCCTCCTCGGCGCACAAGCAGCGGGAGCGATCGGCACCGTGATCGCAGGCCCCGTGGTCTCTGGCGGCTACACCTGGTGGAATGTCAACTTCGACTCCGGCACCGACGGCTGGGGAGCGGAGGATTGGCTGATGGTAGATGTGGCGCCGGC
>MHUS01000007.1:28229-39666 GCA_001823505.1 Candidatus Yonathbacteria bacterium RIFCSPHIGHO2_01_FULL_51_10
TTCCAACGGTATCTACACCACCGACAGCTGACACGACAGCGCCCACGGTTCCGAAGGGACTCACTGCTTCAAATATTACCGCAACAGGAGCCACTCTTTCCTGGACCGCTTCCACCGACACCGTAGGAGTGAAAGGATATACCGTAAGATTTTATGTTTCAGGATTACTCGGTCCTTCATGGAATGTTGCCAGTGGAACAACATTTAATGCCACCCTTACCTCAAATACCTCTTATACCGTTACCGTCTCCGCTTACGACTTGGCAGGAAATGAGTCGGCTCAGTCGACGGGGGTGACGGTAGTGACGCTAAAACAAACTGACACCACAGCTCCCACAGTCCCGACAGGACTCACTGCCTCAGCTACTGCAACAAGCGTCACCGTCTCATGGACCGCTTCCACTGACAATGTGGGCGTGACAGGATACAAACTCTATCGCGGTGGTGCGTTGGTGACGACGGGGAACATGTTGACTTACACTGACTACGATCTTACGGTGAATACCACCTACACGGTCTCCGCCTACGACGCGGCCGGCAATGTGTCAGCTCAATCAACAGGCGTGACGGTAACCACACCGGCGACAGCTGACACCACAGCGCCCACGGTCTCTCTCTCGGGCATTACCTCGGGCGCTTCATACACCTCGGCACAAACGGTAACGATCAACGCCACCGCTTCCGACAACAGCGGCGTATCCAAGGTGGAGTTCTACGACAACAACGTGCTCAAAGGAACCGATACCGCGAGCCCCTACAGCTACTCGTGGAGCATCGCCTCATCGGCGGACAACGGCACACACGCATGGACCGTGAAAGCCTACGACGCAACGGGGAACACCGCGACGAGCGGATCCGTGAGCGTGACGGTCAACATACCAATCGCTGTGGCTGACACCACGGCGCCAAGCATTTTCGCTTGGAGCACTATTCCCACCGCTTCGTTCAGCATTAACCCCTACACCCTCACCGCCGCGCAGACAGTGAATATTTCCATAACCGTCTCTGACAATATCGGCGTATCAAAAGTTGAGTTCTACGATGGCACCACACTCAAAGCAACCAACACCACAAGTCCATACAGTTTTACATGGGGCGTTACATCCGCAGACAACGGCACGCACTCGCTGATGATGAAAGCCTACGACGCGGCAGGGAACGTTGCATCGAGCGTTGCGACAAGTGTGATCGTGAACATTGTCACCGCAGACACCACGGCGCCCACCGTCTCCCTCTCAGCCTCCGCCACGAGCATCACCACGGCACAAACGGTGACGTTTACCGCCACCGCCTCCGACAACGTGGGAGTGTCGTCAGTTACATTCACCTACGGCGCTTATTCGTCAGTATCCACCGATAACACCAGCCCCTACAGTCTCTCGTTGAACCTTTCTTCTTCACATAACGGTATCTACACAGTTACCGCCAAGGCTTACGATACAACAGGAAACTCTGCAACAAGCAATACGGTGAGTGTAAGTGTAAACATACCAATCGACACCACCGCGCCCACAAAACCCACCAACCTCAAGGCAACCAACATAACGTCGACCGACACCACTCTCTCGTGGACTGCATCCACCGACAATGTGGGAGTAACCGGATATGTTGTAAAAGTCTATCTTTCGGGGTTACTTGGACCTGCGTATAACGTCACCAGCGGGACAACCTTCACCGTTTCGGGGCTTACTCCAAGCACTTCTTACACTTACACCGTCTATGCAAAAGATGCATCATACAATGCATCCGCGGAGTCGACGGCAGTGACGGTGAAGACGTTGGCAGCCGTTGCGAGTGCCGCAACAGGATGGAGTCAAAGCGCCAGTGTGCTTGGGGCGATGGGGAATTCAACGAATAACGGTATGGATGTCACCCGCGCGTCTTCACAAGTAAAGACAAAGACAACATTGACCTACAACTGGACGCGTAACCTTCAGGTCGGGTCGTCGTACCAAGACGACATTACTGCGCTTCAAACGGCACTCGTCGATCAGGGAATGTTTACCGAAGAGGTGTCCGGCGGATTCTATAGCAAGACTTTCATCGCGGTGAAGGCGTTTCAGAAAAAATATGGCATCAATCCGACGGGTTTTGTTGGGCCGCTAACACGAGCTAAGTTAAACGAGCTGTATCGGTAAGAGTTTCATCTGGATATTCCAAAAAGCAGGCGTGGGGATAAACCCCCACGCCTGCTTTCCTTTTTGCCCGTTCGTTTGCTACAATACCTGTATGTTAAACAATACCGCGTGCAATAATCTTGACGAGCAGGGGTACACGTTTCTTTCGGTTGAGGAGAAGAGTAAATTAAATATCGCGTTTCGCATCACGCCGACGCTCTGCATCCTCGTGGTGATCGCAGGGATGATCTCGCAGAGCTGGCAGGTGTTTGCTGTCCTTATGACCTTCGGGATTTTAGGATCGGCAACAAATAGGTTTCAGCCATTTGATGTCCTTTATAACGTGGCATTGCGCCATGTCCTTAAGAGTCCCAAGCTTCCGCCCTCCCCAATTCAAAAACGTTTTGCGTGCGGGGTGGGCGCGCTCTTTCTTTTTGGTGCCACCACCTTTTTTTATCTTGGATCAACTACGTGGGGCTATGTATTCGGAGCAATGTATATTGTCGCCGCAGGCCTTATGGCGACCACACATTGGTGTGTCGCATCGTGGTTATACAACAAAATGTTCAAAAGGGTTGCGTAATTTTGCAGGATGTTGTACTCTTTTGCGCAGATTTGTAAAGATTCCCCACTCAGTCCTAAACGTAAGGAGATGCCCGAATGAAGACGACAAAGAGTGCCGCTGCGTCACTTAGAGAACCATGTGGGGCAGAAGGTGCATTTGCGCTTGCCCTTCGCGAAGCTTTCAGTGCTCCGTCAGAGGAAAGACGGAAAGAACTCTTTGCGCTTGCCGAGAAACTGAAAGGGCCCCCAAATTTCCGTGAGATGTTTGGTGCGCTTTCCTGCCGCGAAGAACGGGCGTGGGCACTGCTCTTCGCTCGGTTTGCTGAAGACGAGGGTAATATCAGGACTCATCTGACGCGGTGTCCAAATCTCGCTGAAAAGCAGCCGTTTATTGGCATAATCGGCTTCAATCTGCTACGGGAAGCATCACCTTTTCATGGCTCGCGAGTAACCATAATTGGTCCTCGACATCCGTTATCTCCAGGTGATCCGCGGGAAGTTTTCAAGGACCTCATTGCACAAAAGTTGCTGGAATGTGACACAAACAACACATATGTGCTCGTTTATGGACAGTTTGACATTCAGAGTGCAGAGATCTTCTGTTTCCACCCTGCAGAGCTCGTTCTTGATATCTGACCCGCCATGGGTTGTACCCCCCGGTTCCTAAAAGGAACCGGGGGGTTAAATTTTTGGGCTGCGCCTCTTGACTTAATCTCTGTGTTTGCTACTATAGCCCGCATACGGATGTGAATTCCGCCTTTTTTCTTTATGGCGGACGCGCCGCAGTGCTTTCGACAGTAATTATTAACTATTTTGTGCACGGAAAGCAGGGAATGGTGAGAGAGTGTTCTCGCGCACTCACCATTCTGGGTTTTTTACGCACCCCAATCATATGGCAGAAGAATTTAAGCGTTCCAAGCCGCACGTGAACGTGGGAACCATCGGTCACGTTGACCACGGCAAGACCACCCTCACGGCAGCGATCCTCCATGTTTTGAGCATGGCAGGCAAGACGGTCAAGATGAAGTCAGTTGACCAGATCGACTCCGCACCTGAAGAAAAGGCGCGCGGGATCACGATCGCGCTCTCGCACAACGAGTACGAGACGGATGCGCGCCACTACGCGCACATCGACGCTCCCGGTCACGCAGACTACATCAAGAACATGATCACCGGTGCCGCTCAGATGGACGGCGCAGTCCTCGTGGTCGCCGCAACTGATGGCGCCATGCCTCAGACCCGTGAGCACATTTTGCTCGCCTACCAGGTTGGTGTTCCTCGCATCATTGTCTTCCTTAACAAGTGTGACATGGTTGACGATCCGGACATGATCGACCTCGTTGAAGAGGAAGTTCGTGAGCTTCTCACCAAGTATCACTACGATGGCAAGGCAGCTCCGGTCATCCGCGGTTCAGCCCTCAAGGCACTTGAGTCTAAGGATGTTAACGACGAGTGGGCAAAGAAGGTGCTTGAACTCACCAATGCACTCGACGAGTTCATTCCGGTCCCTGAGCGTGATACGACCAAGCCGTTCCTTATGCCTGTTGAAGACGTGTTCTCGATCGAAGGTCGCGGCACCGTCGTGACCGGCAAGATCGAGCGCGGTATCGTCAAAGTTGGCGAGGAAATCGAGATCTTGGGCTTCAAAGATGCGGTCAAGACGACCGTTACCGGTATTGAGATGTTCAACAAAACACTCACTGAAGGTATGGCAGGCGACAACGCCGGCATCCTCCTTCGCGGCGTGAAGAAAGAAGACATCACCCGTGGACAGGTCATCGCAAAGCCGGGTTCCGTTAAGCCCCACACTGATTTTGAGGCTGAGGTATACATCCTCACCAAAGAAGAAGGTGGCCGCCACAGCCCATTCATGAATGGTTACAAGCCTCAGTTCTACATCCGCACCGCGGACGTGACCGGTGACGTGACCCTTCCTGAAGGAACA
Source organism: Candidatus Yonathbacteria bacterium RIFCSPHIGHO2_01_FULL_51_10 (assembly GCA_001823505.1). Classification (GTDB taxonomy): domain Bacteria; phylum Patescibacteriota; class Minisyncoccia; order Phycocordibacterales; family UBA1539_B; genus 2-01-FULL-51-10. The sequence continues at coordinate 32,856 of MHUS01000007.1, forward strand.
CAGATGGTCATGCCGGGCGACACCGTGAAGTTCAAGGTTAAATTGATCGCTCCGGTCGCGCTCGAAGAGAAGCAGCGCTTCGCTATCCGTGAGGGTGGCAAGACCATCGGCGCCGGCGTCGTCTCAAAGATCAACGCATAACCCATCCATCCGATCCCATTATCTATGTCTGTCGCAGAAAAAAAACCAAAGACCGTAAAAGCGGCGGCAAAATCGGCAAAGGCAGCCGACGTGGTCCACAAGCTCCGCATCCGCGTCCGCGCGTATGACAGCAAGATCCTGGACAACTCGGTGCGCCAGATCATGGACACAGCACTCCGCTACGATGCCAAGATCTTGGGACCCATCCCCTTGCCGACGGAGATTAAGAAGTACACCGTCAACCGTTCGACCTTTATCTACAAAAATGCGCGAGAACAATTTGAGATACGGATCCACAAGCGGCTGATAGACATCTTGAACCCGAACGCAAAGGTCATTGAATCACTCACAAATCTCTCTCTTCCGTCAGGCGTAAGCATTGATGTGAAGATGATGTAGTTTTGATAGCTTTCGGTCCCCTCACGTGCTCTTCACGGAGTATGGTGGGAGGGCCTATAAGCTACCAAACGGTGCTTGCTTGTATGAAATTCATTCTAGGAACAAAAGAGAATATGGTGCAGTTTTTCGACCAGAACGGCCGCGCGTTTCCCGCGACGCTTCTTTCCGCAACACCTGCAACCGTCACTGACATTCGCACCAAAGAGCGCGATGGATACACTGCCGTGCAGATCGGTTCTGGCGCGCGCTCCGCAAAGAATGTGTCCAAGGCGCAAAAAGGCGCATGGAAAGACCTCGGCATCTTCAAAGATGTTCGTGAGTTTCGCGTGGATGAGGCAGAGGCGGGGAAGTACGAAAAAGGCGCTGTCGTTGACGCATCCATCTTTGCCCCCGGGGACATCGTTACTATTAGCGGTATCACAAAAGGAAAGGGATTTCAGGGTGTGGTCAAGCGTCACGGATTCAAAGGAGGTCCTCGCTCACACGGACAGAAGCACTCTGAGCGTGAGGCAGGTTCCATTGGAGCCACTGGCCCACAGCGCGTGTTTAAGGGAACTCGCATGGCCGGCCGCATGGGAAGTGACCGTGTTACGGTGGCAAATCTAACCATTCTTGCTGTTGACTCTGAAGGAGGGAAGCTCCTTGTGTCAGGAGCGGTCCCGGGCCGTCGCGGCACACTTCTTGAGCTTCGCGGCTAGTATTCTCTGAATAGAAATCATCATGACTGAAACCGTAAAAAAAGTAAAAAGCACAAAATCGGCAAGCGATGCAACATCGAAGGCTGCTCTTGTTGATATGGCGGCAACCGTTTACGACCAGAAAGGCAAAGAGACAGGCAAGATCACGCTCCCCGAGGCGGTCTTTGGCGTGAAGTGGAACGCTGACCTCGTTCACCAGACTGTCGAGGCGATTCGCGCCAATCTTCGTACGCCTGTTGCCCACACCAAGTCTCGTGGCGAGGTGAGCGGCGGTGGCAAGAAACCCTGGCGACAGAAGGGAACCGGCCGCGCGCGCCACGGTTCATCACGCTCGCCGATCTGGCGCGGCGGTGGTGTGGCTCACGGACCGCGCAATGACAAAGTGTACGCAAAAAAAGTGAACAAGAAAATGCGCGCCAAGGCCCTCTACACGATCCTTTCCAAGAAATTCCGCACGGGAGAAGTGCTCTTTGTGGACGCGCTCTCCTTTGCAGAGCCCAAGACCAAGGATGCCAAGGCGGTCATCAGCGCATTCGCCGGCATCAAGGGATACGGCACGATCGCTACGAAGCGCACGAATACTACACTCGTCGCCCTCTCTGGCCGCAACATCGGCGCCGAGAAGAGTTTTAAGAACTTCGGCAACATGGAGGTGATGCAGGTCAAAGATCTCAACCCCTACGCAGTGCTGTCGTACAAATACCTGGTCATCGAGAGTCCGGAGACGAGCGTGAAGACGCTTGCATCCCGCATGGCAAAGAAAACCGCATAACCATCCTTTATGGCACTCAAAGATATCCTCAAATCAAAAAAAGCCGGCACAACGAAGGCCGCCCTCCCCAAAGAAAAACACGCGGCACCGGTCGTGGGGTCTTCCCGCGTTTCTCATACGGTCATCAAGCATCCTCGCATCACCGAGAAAGCCGCGCTTCTTTCTGAGAAAAATGTGTATGCGTTTGAGGTTGACGCGCACACGAACAAGATCGAGGTCAAAAATGCCATTAAAGAGATCTATGGCGTCACCCCCATTTCGATCAATATGGTAAATATTCCCGCAAAGAAAACCATTGTCCGCGGAAAGCGGGGGATGAAGTCAGCCATCCGCAAGGCCTACGTTACCCTAAAGAAGGGCGATACCATTGAGTTTGCGGCATAATCATTTTTGAGAGATCACCATGAAATCCTATCGACCAACAACACCATCTCGCCGCCACACGACCACGGTCACCTATCGCAACGTGCTCACGGCATCAAGCCCGGAGAAATCGCTCACGAAAGGACGCAAGCGCTCAGTGGGACGCAACAATGCGGGCCGTATTACTGTGCGCCACAAGGGAGGCGGACACAAGCGCCTTTTTCGCACAGTGGATTTTACCTACAACAAGAAAGACATTCCCGCAAAAGTAGAAACGATCGAGTATGACCCGAACCGCTCAAGCTTCATCGCCCTCGTGTGCTACGCAGACGGCGAGCGTCGCTATGTGATCACCCCCAAGTCGATCAAGCCCGGTGATACGTTCATCGTTTCGGACAAGGCGCCCATCACTCCCGGCAACCGAACGCTCTTGAGGAACATTCCCGTAGGAACATTTGTTTTTAACGCAGAGATACAGCCGAACGGCGGGGCGCGCATTGCCCGCTCGGCGGGGAATTATGCGGAAGTCGTCGCGCACGACGCAGGGTATGCGCACGTGAAGCTTCCCTCAACGGAAGTTCGCAAGATCCCCGACACCGCATGGGCATCTGTTGGAGAAGTTTCCAACGACGAGCACCGTTTGCGCAATGTTGGTAAGGCGGGGCGTTCGCGCTGGCTGGGGATCCGTCCCACCGTTCGCGGGAGCGCCATGAACCCTGTGGACCACCCTTACGGTGGTGGAGAAGGACGTCAGCCGCGTGGTACTCGTTACCCAAAGACCGCATGGGGCAAGAAAACGGGTGGCGTGAAGACCCGCAAGCCAAAGAAGTACTCCAACATTCTCGTTGTTTCCCGCCGCAAGAAGCGTGGGAAGCGTTCAAAGGTGAACGGGTAGGAGGTTTTTTGTCAGCGCTCTTTAAAAAAGCCTTGCGCGCATTGTTGGGTTTGACCATGTAGTGAAAAATGGCATTGCGCCGGTAGGCGCTGTGCTTCGCACGATACCATTTTCTACTACGTGGTTTGACAGTACCCCCGAGAATCTGCTAAGATGCGTGGCAAGCTCGCTTCGGGCTCCTTTTCTTTTTGTGCGTTTGAATAGTACTCCGATTCTATGTTGGTAGCACTAGGTATTCCCTATGACACGATCACTCAAAAAAGGTCCTTATGTGGACGAAAAATTACTGAAGAAAATTTCAGGCAAGAAACCCAGTACAACCGGGCTTATTAAGACATGGGCGCGTGCAAGCCAGATCGCTCCTGAGATGGTAGGGTTTACCTTCGGTGTCTACAACGGCAAAGAGCACCTTGAAGTGCTTGTCGAGGAAGATATGGTCGGACACCGCTTGGGGGAGTTTTCTCCGACCAAGAAGTTCGTACGCCATGGAGGTAAGATGCAGAAGGATCTTGAGCAGAAGAAGAAGGAAGCCGAGATCACCGCCGCAAAGGCCGCCAAGGCTCCTGCCGCGGACGCTAAGAAGAAATAATCCATGAAAGCGATCCTCTCCAACTATCGTCAGTCGCCGCGCAAGGTACGCCTTGTGGCCGGACTCGTGAAAGGCAAGCAGGTTGCGCTCGCTATCCGCGAGCTTGATGTGCTCACTAAGCGCGCCTCGCTCCCGCTCAAGAAGCTTATTGAGTCTGCGGTTGCGAATGCGCGACACAATGGAGACATTGCCGCGGAAGATTTGGTGGTCAAGAGCATGCGCGTGGACAAAGGAGTGACCATGAAGCGCTCCATGCCACGAGCCCGCGGCAGCGCCTCGCGTATCAACAAACGTGCAAGCAATATCGTGCTTGAGCTGGGACTTGTGGGGAAGGGCGCTCTGCCCGCGGGGAAGGAAATGAAGCCTTCAAAGGAAGCTCCAGCAAAGAAAGCTGCCGTAGCCAAAAAGGCGACCAAGAAAGCCGCAAAATAATTTCAAACCATGACTCATATCGTACATCCCTACGCTCACCGCCTCGGCATCATCAAGGACTGGAAGTCCCGTTGGTTTGGCGTGCCGGGTAATTACAACGGAGCGCTTCGTGGCGATGTCCTCTTGCGTGAGTACCTCACGAAGCGCTTGCGCGGCATGTACATTGGCGGTATTGAGATCGAGCGTAATCAAAAAACCTTTCGTCTGATCATTCGCACGTCACGTCCTGGCATGCTCATTGGCCGCAGCGGTGAAGGATCCGCAAAGCTTCGCGCCGATATTATGAAGATGGCACAGCGGGCGAAGATCGAATTTCCCAAAGATTTTCATCTCGACATCGAGGAGATCAAGTCGCCTGAGTCCAACGCTGCCATCGTGGCGCAGATGATCGCCGAGGGACTTGAGAAGCGCCTTCCGTTCCGTATGGTGCTCAAGCAGACCATGGAAAAGGTCATGGCAAACAAAGATGTGCGCGGCGCCAAGCTCGCCCTCTCCGGGCGCCTTGGAGGTGCTGACATGAGCCGCAGTGAGGCACTGAAGCGTGGTGGAATCCCCCTGCAGACCTTCCGTTCAGACATTGATTTTGTCCGCGAGAAGGCGTACATGCCTTACGGTGTGATCGGCATCAAAGTGTGGATCTACAAAGGCGATGTATTTGAGAAAAAGGGTGAGAACACCCAGACCGAGGCCCGATAATGTATTTTCATGTTATTCCCTAAGAAAGTAAAATTCAGAAAATGGCATACCATGCGGCGCAATCCCAAGCGCGGTTGGGCTGATACGCGCGGTACGACGCTCGCGTTCGGTGCGTTCGGCCTCAAGGCCGAGACCGAAGCCCGCATCCGATCAAACCAGATCGAGGCTGCACGCAAGGTTATCAGCCGCACGCTCGGCAAGACGGGCAAGTTCTGGATCCGCATTTTCCCTGACCGTCCCTATACCGCCAAGCCCGCTGAAGTGGGTATGGGTAAAGGAAAGGGTGATCCGCAGGGATATGAATTTCAGATCAAGCCCGGACGTATTATTTTTGAGGTTGACGGGGTCACCCATGAGGTGGCGGCAGAGGCGCTCCGCAAGGCGGGGTCAAAGCTTCCGCTCAAAGCACGCCTCATAGAACGCTCCCACGGTTAAGAGGTTGACGGAACGGCAAAAGCAGGTAGTATGAACGCTCATCACCATGAACACCAAAGACACCAACAATCTTCACACAGAACTCGCCGAATCACGAAAGGCGCTCTTTTCCTTTCGCACGGCTGTTACCGGTGCTAAGGTTAAGAATGTGAAAGAGGGGCGGACGATCCGCAAGAACATTGCTCGGATCTTGACCGAGCTTTCCCTACGCCGTGCAAATACACAAGTTTCTGAATAATGGTATGACAAAAACAATCAACAAAAAAACCATGCAGGGAACGATCGTCTCCGACAAGATGGATAAAACCGTCGTTGTGCAGGTGAGTCGCTACGTCAAGATCCCGAAGTACAAAAAGTACGTCACTTTGCGCAAGAAGTACAAAGCGCACGACGAGAACAATGAGTACCATGTGGGGGACTCGGTAACCATCGAGGAGACACGCCCGCTTTCAAAAGACAAGAACTTCCGCGTCGTCGGGAAAGCATAATCAATCACCATGATACAGCCTCGATCAATAGTAAAGATAACTGATAACTGCGGCGGCAAGGTGGGCCGTATTTTCAAGGTGCTTGGTTCAAGTAAGAAGCGCTATGCCGAGATCGGGGATCTCGTGGTGCTCTCGGTGCAGGTTGCCGAGCCGCGCAAGGGCGTGAAGAAAAAGGATGTGCTTCAGGCCGTGGTCGTTCGCCAGAGGAAGCCTTTTCATCGCAAGGACGGCACGTTGGTGCGCTTTGATGATAACGCGGTCGTGGTTCTCGAGAAAGACAAGAAAGACCCCAAGGGCGGTCGCGTGTTCGGGCCGATCCCGCGCGAGCTCTCTGAGCTGGGGTATCAGAAGATCGTTTCATTGGCGCCTGAAGTCGTATAACTATTTATGAATATCAAAAAAGGAGACACGGTGATCATCGTCACCGGCAAAGACAAAGGAAAGAAAGGGAAAGTGCTTGAGGCATTCCCGCTTCGTTCGCGCGTGGTGGTGGAGGGCGCCAATATCCGCAAGCGCCATGTCCGCGCACGCCGCACCGGCACCAAGGGTCAGACCGTTGAATTCGCGGCGCCGATCCATGTTTCCAATGTTATGATCGCCGATCCAAAGTCGGGCAAGCCTTCACGCGTGGGCACCAAGGAAGTGGGCGGCAAGCGCGTGCGCATCGCCAAGAAAAGTGGCGTAGAAATCTAATATTTTCCCATGAAATCGCTACGAGAAAAACAATCTGACGCCTATAAGGCACTCAAAGAAGAGTTCCATATTGCCAATGTCATGGCAGCTCCGCGCATCACCAAGGTGGTGGTGAGCACGGGCACCGGCTCCGCAAAGGACCGCAAGGCCCGCATGGAGCTCGTTATGGATCGCCTTACCAAGATCATCGGTCAGCGCCCTGCGCCCCGC
>MHUS01000008.1 GCA_001823505.1 Candidatus Yonathbacteria bacterium RIFCSPHIGHO2_01_FULL_51_10
GTGAGATCATGAAGCTCGTACGTCATCATCGCAAGGAAACCGGAGGGGTTTATCCGTATGTGCATACTGATGCATGTCAGGCCACGCAATTCCTCGACATCAACGTTGGCCGTCTGGGGGTTGACCTCATGACGCTCAATGCTGCCAAGATCTATGGACCAAAGGGAATCGGTGCTCTTTTTGTGCGGCGTGGTGTTGCGCTTGGGGCGCTTATTCCCGGCGAGCAGGAGCGGGGGCTTCGTGGCGGTACGGAGAATGGCGTGGGCATTGTCGGATTTGCTGAGGCGCTTGTCCGCGCACGCACCGGCGCAGACAAAGAATCCATACGCTTAACCAAGCTTACCGATCGGCTTGAGAACATGCTCCGCGCAAAGATATTGGGAGTTGTTATTAATCGTCACCCCACACTTCGCCTCCCGCATATCCTGCATTTCTCCGTTCCCGGATTCACGCATGATTTTCTTGCTCTGGCACTTGATGCGAAGGGGTTCGCTGTGTCCACGGGAAGTGCCTGCACAAGTGCTGACTCGTATGATTCGCGTGGTATACTTGCTCTGGGAAAAGAGGGGATTACGGGGGGAGTACGCGTATCGCTGGGGAAGGGCACGACCGCGCGCGATATGGATGCATTTGTGAAAGCACTTCTTTCCATCATTGAGCGTAACGCACAATTTCAATTCAAATCGGATCTGTAGAGATTAGTAGTAGTTAATTTTAAATTATATGTACGAAGCAAAAAATTATGATCATTTGATCGGGACGAAGGGTTTTAGTGACGCGCTGCTTAAGAACCATTTCACGCTCTATCAAGGATACGTGACGAATACCAACAAAGTCACCGATCTCTTAAAGACCGTGTCGTCGGGAACACCCGAATACGCCGAGCTCAAGCGTCGCTTTGGCTGGGAATACAACGGCATGCGGCTGCACGAACTCTACTTTGGGAATATGACGAAGGAGCAGAATCAGCCACCGGAGAAACCCTTGCTGTTTGATGAAATAGAGAAGCAGTTTGGTTCACATGAAGCATGGGAGGCGGATTTCAAAGCAACGGGCGCAATGCGCGGCATTGGATGGGCGATGCTTGTAATGGATACCGAGAATGGCCGTCTCCATAATGTGTGGGTGAATGAGCACGATGCCGGACACCTCGCCGGAGCAAAACCGCTTCTCGTAATGGATGTGTTTGAGCACGCATTTATGCTCGACTACGGCCTCAAGCGTGCGGATTACATCGCTGCTTTCTGGGATGCAATAGATTGGGATGTTGTCGATGGGCGCTTTGCTCTACGGCAAAAATAACGCTTGCCCGGTGTTGACCGGAGAGGTACAATAGAGCAAATGGAGCACCTCACCAAATCACAAGTTATTTTTCTCTCGGTTTTTCTGAGTTTTGTGACGGCGCTTGCCGGAAGTGTGGTGACTACGGCGCTTCTTGCCAAGCAATCCTCTCAGGTATCGCCGATCATTCAGACGGTCAATCGTGTCATTGAACGCGTGATCCCGGCCCCAACCCCTGAACCAAGCGTCATAAAGGAAGACACCACAACGCCGCAGGAGCAACCGAACGCCGAGGATATGATCGTGAGTGCGATCGAGCGTAACCTCAAAAGTTTTGCGGATGTGAATGTGAAAGACAGCGACGGCAATGTGAGCATACTTCGTGGAGTGGCGCTCACCCCAACGACGCTCGCCGTTCCCGCAGCAGTAGAAGATTCGCCAAGCGTCACGGTTACCTACGGTGGGTTCTCTTACTCAGCAAAAGTTTCTACGGCGACTTCTACGAAAGATACGCCTTTTGCCATCGTCATGGTAGGTGATCCGCTTAGATCCGCGACCAGCACTGCTTCAACGACCCCGCCCGTTCCGCCAATCCACCTTACTCCTGTGATCTTCACAAAGAGCGGATCACTTAAGGTGGGACAGGCGTTGATCGTCTTGGGCGGGGAGAACGGAGGCACTGCGGACTACGGGATCATTTCAGCGTTGATTGAAAAAAAGGTTGGGGAAATTACGTTTCAGCGCATTAAGGCAAGCATTCCATTTACAGTGAACGACGCAGGGAAACTGGTCATATCTCCCGTAGGAGACGTCATGGGGATCGTTGCAAATGAGGAAGGGGGGATCCTGGCGGTCCCCGCAGATGAGATCCAGGCCATGATGAAGTAAAGAAAAATGGGATTGACTTCTAAAAATTATATTGTAGGATAAGGGCAGCACCGAGGATTTTGGCCTCGAAGTAACATACACTTTTTATGCCACCACTAAGCAATTTCACTTCCAAGGCGCGTGAAGCGATCCGCAAAGCGCACGAGCTTGCCATAGAACGGGGACAGAACCACGTGAACCCTGTGCACCTTCTTGCTGCCCTTCTCTTGCAGGATGAAAGTGTGGTTGTTTCTATTCTCGACAAACTTGAAGTTGATACCATCGCTCTCACTGACGCGGTCGCTGAAGCGATCGAATCTCCCGCGGAGCAGAACGTGCTCTCGCCTTCTTATCAAATTTATCTTACCCAAGAACTGGGGCAGGTTCTTGAGGGGAGCGCACGAGTGGCCGCGCAACTCAAAGATGAATTTATTTCAACCGAGCATCTTTTCTTGGCGGCCATGGATACGCCGAGCCAGGCGCACGAGGTGCTTGCTCGTTTTCGTATCGATCGCGCCAGTGTCATGCGAGTACTCCAAGAGCTCCGCAGCGGCAATGTGACCGATGTCAATACTCCTAAGAAGCCGCGTGCCATCGCGAAGTACACGCGCAGTCTAACCAAGCTTGCCATGCAGGACAAGCTCGATCCGGTCATCGGCCGCGACAATGAGATCGCACGCATCATGCAGATCCTCTCACGACGCACCAAGAACAACCCGATCTTGATCGGTGAAGCGGGTGTAGGGAAGACCGCAGTCGTCGAAGGACTCGCGGTGCGCATGGCAAAGGGCGATGTGCCAGAGTCTCTGAAAGACAAGGAGCTCGTTTCACTTGATCTTGGCGCGCTCATTGCCGGGACCAAGTATCGCGGTGAATTTGAGGACCGGCTCAAGAAGATCATGAAAGAGATCGAGCAGTCCGACGGCCGCATCATTCTTTTTATCGACGAGATCCACACGATCGTCGGTGCAGGCAGCGCTGAGGGGTCAATGGATGCGTCCAACATGCTTAAGCCCGCGCTGTCGCGCGGGGAGCTTCGCGCGATCGGTGCGACGACGCTCAAAGAATATCAGCGCCACATCGAAAAGGACCCCGCGCTTACGCGCCGATTCCAGCCGGTGCATGTTGCGGAGCCGTCGGTTGAAGATGCCGTTGCCATTTTGCGCGGTCTTAAAGAGCGCTACGAGCTCTATCACGGCATTCGGATCACGGATGATGCGATCATCGCTGCAGTCAATTTTTCCAGTCGCTACATCACTGACCGTTTTCTTCCCGATAAAGCGGTTGACCTGATCGATGAAAGCTCTTCCGCGTTGCGTATTTCACTTGAGAACAAGCCGCCGGTGCTTGAAGAAGCGCATCGCAAGATCATGCGGCTTCAGATCGAGAAAGAAGCTCTCAAGAAAGAGGCCGAGGAGGAGGGTGACGCCGGTAAGCACGCGCGAGCACGCACCAAGAAGATTGACCGTGAGATCGCCGACTTCAAAGAGCGCACAAAAGAGATCGAGCTGAAATGGAAGAACGAGAAAGAGATTCTCGTGGACATTCGCGACATCAAAAAGAAACTGGAAGGGTTGCGCCTTGAGGCTGAGGCGGCCGAGGCGCGCGCCGACCTTTCTTTGGCTGCCGAGATCCGTTACGGCAAGATCCCAGCACTCAAAAAAGATTTTGAACAAAAAACTGCTCGACTCAAGAAGCTCCAAAAATCCCGCCGCATCCTCAAAGAGGAGATCACCGAGCAAGACATCGCCGACGTGGTGTCGCGTTGGACGGGAGTGCCCGTGAACAAGATGCTTGAAGAGGAAGCGGAGAAGCTTTCGCGCATTGAGACTGAGCTTTCCGCGCGTGTGGTGGGGCAGAAGGATGCGATCCAGAAAGTCGCTGATGCGGTCAAACGCTCCCGCGCGGGCATCGCCGACCCCAACCGCCCGATCGGCTCGTTCATTTTCCTCGGGCCGACCGGTGTGGGGAAAACGGAGCTCTCCAAAGCACTCGCGTCTTTCATGTTCAACGACGACAAGGCGCTCATTCGCGTCGACATGTCGGAATACATGGAGAAGCATTCCGTATCAAAGATCATCGGCTCGCCACCGGGGTATGTGGGGCATGAAGAGAGCGGCAACCTCACCGAGACGATCCGCCATCGGCCGTACTCCGTCGTGCTCTTCGACGAGATCGAGAAAGCGCACCCGGAAGTATTCAATATCCTGCTTCAGGTGCTTGATAATGGAGAGCTTACCGATTCAAAGGGACGTAAGGTCAACTTCAAAAACACGATCATCATTATGACGTCGAACCTTGGTGCACAATATATCGACAAAATGCAGTCGATCGGCTTCAGTCTTGGCGATGTTGTGGCGGATTATAACGAAGCAAAGGGCAAGGTCATGGAGGCACTCAAAGAATCCTTCCGCCCTGAGTTCCTCAACCGCATCGATGAGATCGTCATGTTTGACGTACTCTCCCCTGAAGCGATCCACGACATCGTAAAGATCCAGATCAAGGCGGTGCAAGACCGGCTCTTTGAGAAAGAGATCACTCTTCATGTCACTGATGACGTGGTCACCTACATGGCAAAGGAAGGCTACGATCCGCACTACGGCGCACGCCCGCTCAAGCGATTGATCCAGACCAAGATCTTGACTCAGGTGGCTTCCCTCATGATCTCTCGCGGCGTGCTCTCCGGTGGGGTGGTCATGGTGGAGATGAAGAATGGTGATGTGGCGATTTCTGTGGAAAAAATATCAAGAGGGAAGGTGGCAGGGAAGAAAGGGGAGCGGAAGGCTGCACTGACGCGGTAATTTGTCGCACACATTTTTTGTGCTATAGTTTCCCCACGGTCGCAGAGGGCGACTTTTGCGTCGGTGGCGGAGTGGTCAATCGCACTTGACTGTAAATCAAGCGGCTTTATGCCTACGAAGGTTCGAATCCTTCCCGGCGCACAGATGAAAAACAAAAGGCCCCCCTCATGGAGGCCTTTTGCATGCTATACTCTCGCCAACATGAGTAGCTCAAAAAGCAAACTCCAAACCCTCGGCCTCCGCACGTGGATCGAGATCGATCGTAAGGCGATTGCACATAATTTCAAAACATTTCGGAAGCTTGTCCCGAAAGAAACAAAACTGCTTGCCGTGGTGAAATCAAATGCGTACGGGCATAACCTTACCGAATTCGCTGAAGAAGCCGCACGTCTTGGCGCCGACATGCTCGGGGTTGATTCCCTTGTGGAGGCGCTGGCACTGCGGAAGGCGCATATCACGACGCCCATTCTTGTGCTCGGGTACACACTTCCGGAACTCTACCCAGAAGCCCATGCACGTAATGTTGCCATCACGGTATCATCGTGGGAGGCGCTTAGGGGGGCTGCTCGCGCAGGTGCGCGTCAGCCGCTCACCATCCACCTGAAGGTAGACACCGGTATGCACCGGCAGGGGTTTCTTCTCGGTGATCTGCCGAAGATCGTCGCGTTCTTGGAGCGCAACCGCGCAAAGGTGCACCTGGGCGGTCTCTACACACACTTCGCGGGCGCAAAGGACCCGGATGACCGAGCGTATACCATAGAGCAGCTCCAAGAATTTTTTATGTGGCGGGACGCTCTGGTGAAGGCAGGATTTTCACCCATCGTCCACGCAGGCGCTACGGCGGGAATGCTCCTGTATCCTGAAGCACATTTTGATATGGTGCGGGTGGGGATCGGCATGTATGGCGTCTGGCCATCGGACGCGGCGAAGAAAAAACTTCACAAGGCACTTATCTTCACCCCGGTGCTTTCATGGAAGGCCATGGTGAGCGAAGTAAAAAAAATTCCGAAGGGAAGCTCTGTGGGGTATGACCGCACTCATCGCGTGAAGCGGGACACCATACTAGCGGTGTGTCCCGTGGGGTATTGGCACGGGTATCCGCGGGCGCTTTCGAGTAAGGGCAGCGTGTTGCTTCGCGGCAAACGCGCGCCAGTGCTCGGTCGTGTGTCCATGGACATGATCGTCGTTGACGTGACGGGCATCGTGGGCGTGCGGGTGGGGGATGAGGTGACGCTCATCGGCACAAATGGTCGGGAGTACATTTCGGCAGACGGGGTCGCCAAGGCAGCCGGCACGAGTGCGTATGAGCTTTTGACCCGGCTCAACCCCCTTATTCGACGAATCTATCAATAGGACGCCGGGGTTGCCCCGTAGTGAAAAGCGGCATTACGCCACTTTTTACTACAGGGTTGCACATATCGTTCCTTTATAGTATTCTACGGGAACTTACTTTAAGAAATATACATGTCACAAGATCGCCTTATAAAACTCGCCTGCACCAAGTGTAAGCGTATCAACTACTGGAGCAGCAAGAACAAGAAACTTGTTACCCGTAAGATTGATCTCAAAAAGTACTGCAAGTGGTGCAAGAAGCAGACTCCGCACAAGGAGGCAAAGAAGTAAAAGGGATCCGGCTCAAGGCCGGTTTTCTTTTGGCCTGTATTTGTAGTATATTTGGACAGTGCTTGGGCCTGTATAAAATATATAGGCCCGGCACTCGAAGGAAAAGTAAGTAAACTTTCTTTTCGCCTCTCGTTTGGGCCTATAGTTTCAACGGTAAAACATCGGTCTCCAAAACCGAGGTTCCAGGTTCGAGTCCTGGTGGGCCCGCCAGCATAATTCTCATGCGACTCGTATGGCAACAAAATTCATTATTCACGGCGGATTTGCTGGTCATGTCAATGACCAAAATGATGCGTTCTTTAAAGAGATACTGCAAGATACTTCGGACAACCCTAAAGTGCTCTTGGTGTATTTCGCAAAAGAACTCGACAGAATTCCCGTGAACAAAGAAGAAGATCTTGTGCAGTTTGGAAGAAACAAAGGAAGCAAGAGCATTTCCTTGCAAGTTGCAGATGAGGGATCGTTTGTTGAACAAGTAAAGAACGCCGACGTCATTTATTTACATGGTGGGAATACTTTAAAACTGATCGAAACTCTAAAAAAGTTTCCGCGCTTAAGGGAATTGGTTGATGGCAAAGTTGTCGCAGGGGAATCAGCGGGAGCATATGCTCTGTCGACTCTTTTTTACAGCAAGCGCGCCAGTGGTGACCAAGCATCTGAAGGTCTTGGTTTTGTCCCTGTACAAACAATTTGTCATTATAGCGGAGAGAACGCAGAAAAACTTCCTGAGAACCCTAAACTTGAAACGTTGCTACTTCCGGATTATCAATACCGAGTATTTTGATAAATATTATGAAAATTACAAAAATTGGACATTCGTGTTTGTTGGTTGAAGAGGGGAACGCAAAGATTCTCATTGATCCGGGCACGTTTGCATTTATTGAGGGCAAGACGAAGCCCGAGGATTTTAAAGATATCTCTGTGGTACTTGTAACACATGCGCATGCTGACCACGTTGATATCACGGCGCTCAAGACCATTCTTAAAAATAACGATGCGGCAGTAATCTCTAACCAGGGAGTTCAAGAGTTTTTAAAAGCAGGGGAAATTCCAGTAAAAATTTTAGAAGAAGGAGCGCTCGACGTGGAGGGCTTCCACATCGAAGCGCTTTCTGTGGCTCACGAGAGAGTTCTTGGGCCCCTTCCTGAAAATACTGCTTACGTCATCAATAAAAAACTGCTCCATCTGGGCGACTCATTAAATTCCGAACTTTTCAGGTTTAAGGGGACTCCGGTTTTGGCGCTGCCGACAATTGCGCCTTGGAACAAGCGGTTTGAAGTGGCAGAATTTGCAGAAGGAATGAAACCGCAGATGATAATCCCGATTCATGACGGCTTTGTAAAAGATTTTTTCCTGAAAGGACAAGATGAAATATATGGCAAGTATTTTGAAGAGCGTGGGATGTCGTTTAATCCACTGAATGGTAGTGGGGAATTCGTTGAGGTGTAGTTTATACATAGTTACATGGGCCTAGCCTATGTAACTATTGCTATTTCAAAAACTTCTTCACTAATCCTTCTGCTTTCGTTACGCTAGCCTCTTTTTTGTCTGCCGGTAGCCACTGAACATCTTTATTTCTTTTAAACCAGGTGCGCTGGCGCTTGGCGTAGTGCCAGATGGCAAAGTTGAGTTGCTCGACGAGCTCGGCTCTACTAATTTTTCCGCACAGGTATTGGGACAGATAGCGATACTCAAGCCCGAATTCTTCCATGCGCTTCCAGGAGACGCCTTGGGCATAGAGACGCTTCGCCTCTGCAACCATACCCTGTCTAAGGCGCGCCAGGAGGCGCGCCTTAATGCGTGCGCGGAGCATCTCATCATCCATATCAAGCCCGATAAAAAGCATATCGTAATCACTTGGACGTCCGGTTTCCAAGTGGGGGACGTGGCCGAGGGCTGTGGCTATTTCGATCGCGCGGATAAGCCGGCGGGGATTTTTTGCGTCGATATTTTCTGCGCGGATAGGCTCCAATTTTTTCAGCATCGCAAAAAGCTTTTCAGAAGAAAGTTTTTCAAGTCTTGCTCGTAGTTTTTTATCGGGGGGAACTTCGGGGAACGAGATGTTGTATACCAGTGCGTCAATGTATTGTCCGGTACCGCCACAAATAATAGGAAGTTTGCCTTGGGCGATGATATCTTGCGCCACACGCTCCGCCGCGTTCTTCCACTGTGCCGGGGTGTATTGTTTCTTGGGACTCACGACATCAAGGAGGTGGTGGGGGACGCCCTGCATCTCGCGGCGGGTTACTTTACCCGTGCCGATATCAAGCCCTGTGTACACTTGCCGAGAATCAGCAGAAATGATCTCACCATTAAATTTCTTGGCAATGGTCACCGCGAGGTCGCTTTTGCCCGTTGCGGTGGGGCCTAACACGACGATGATTTTCGGGGCCTTTTTCATGGCTGCATAGTAGCAGAAGGGGTACGTAAATGGTAGTTTTTGGATGTGCTATACTAGCAAAATCATTAACGACGTAGAGCGAGTAAAATATAAAAATGAAACTTTTGTATTTCCGAGCCGAGGAGTTACTATAGGTGGAACCTTTATTAGCAGCAAATAACTCTAATATTATGACAAAAGAAGAAGAAATTACATGTGGCGGTGGTGAGTGTGGATCGTGTGAGGGCGGCTGTGGATCTTGCGGTGGTTGCGGTACGTGCGGAGAAGAGATGATGCATGTGGAGATCGGGCACGAGATTCCCGACATGGAAGTTAAGGCGTACCACGAGGACGAAGAGAAAAAGATAAGCCTCTCTGATTATCGAGGTAAGTGGATGGTGCTCTTCTTTTATCCGGGGGACTTCACTTTTGTTTGCCCTACGGAGCTTGAGGAGATGGCGGAGAATTATGAGGAATTTCAAAAGCTCAATACGGAAGTCCTGTCGGTCTCCGTGGATAGTGTTGAAGTGCACAAAGCATGGCACGATACTTCGCCGGCAATTAAGAAAGTGAAATTCCCGATGCTTGCTGACCTAACGCACATGCTCGCAGATGCCTTCGGTGTTCTCATCGAGGAAGAGGGCGTTGCTCGCCGCGGAACATTCATCGTTGACCCGGACGGAATCCTCAAGGGTGTTGAGGTCAACGACAATAGTGTAGGTCGCAGCGCAAAAGAGCTTCTCCGTAAGATAAAAGCAATGCAATTCGTGCGTGAGCACGGTGGGCAAGTATGTCCTGCAAGCTGGGAGCCGGGAGATGATGCGCTCACGAAGGGGCTGGACTTGGTGGGGAAGATCTAGGCTCAACGAGCACAGACCAAAAAGAGCGGCGCTTGGTCACGATTCTTCGTGCGAGGAAGGGGACCAGGTCAGGAGTATTTTCCCTGACGGAAAAATCTCACGACCCTGCTCCCTAAAGGGACTTCCAATCTCTAATCGCTTCGCTCAAGAGATTTAGGTCGCTCATGCCGCTTCGCTTGCTCATGTGCCGGAGGAGGGACTTGAACCCTCATGAGTTGCCTCACACGATTTTGAGTCGTGCGTGTCTACCATTCCACCACTCCGGCATGTTTTGAGAACCTTCGGGCATTCTAGCGGTAATTGGGGACAAAATCAATTTTCACCAAAACGAAAGCGATGTATACTATAGGGATATGACAAGCATGCGAGTCGGTGTGATGCGCGGCGGCATCAGTGATGAATATGACATTTCTCTCAAGACGGGAGGCGCGGTACTCAAGGTGCTTGCTGAGAATGGAGGCAAGCCGCGTGACATCCTCATCACCAAAGACGGCACCTGGCACCTTGATGGTGTGCCGGTCGTTCCCGAGAATATCGCACGTCAGGTGGACGTTATGTGGAATGGTCTGCATGGCGAGTACGGTGAGGATGGCAAGGTCCAGCAGCTTCTTGAGACCCTCAAAGTTCCCTACACGGGCTCACGTCCGTTTGCTTCCGCTCTGGGCATGAACAAGCAGCTTTCCAAGCGGCGTTTTTTGGACGCGGGACTTTTGACGCCGCAAGGGTTTGTGGTGAATCGCGGCGAGCGGGGAGAGGATACCGCACGCAGCATCTTTCAAAAGATGGCACCACCATACATTGTCAAGCCTCTCACGGGTGGGTCCTCGATCGGTGTGGTCATGGCGCGTACCCCTGGTCAACTCGCGGCGCTTATTGCGGGACTCTTGGCTTCAAGTGAGTCGATCATTGTTGAAGAGTACATTCGTGGTAGAGAGGTTGTTGCCGGTGCGGTTGAGGTGGGTGATGGCATGATACATTCGCTGCGTCCGCTCTCGGTTACACTGCCCGACGGGGAGCATGTGTTTACTCAAAATCTTAAGCACAGTCCCGGTGATCTCTATGCACCGGTTGAGAGTCGTGCTCAACATGACGACATTGCATATGCAATGCGTACACTTGCGCGAGAGCTCTCGATTCGGCACTATTTCACGGCTGACTTTATTTCGTCGCCTCACGGACTTTATATTCTTGAGGTCAATACGCTCCCCGGGCTTTCTTCGACCTCAGCATTTTCGCGCATGCTTCATGAACAAGACAGCAATTTGGGTGAGTTTGTTGAGCACATGCTTCTCCTTGCGCTTGAGGGGAAATAATGTAGAATAGCAAGGTTAGTTTAAGGTTTTTAAGGTCCATAAAGTTTTTAAAGTAAATTTAGTTACTTTTCGACTTTATGAACTTTCCACTTTTAACTCAATTTGGGCCCTTAGCTTAGTTGGCAAAAGAACATAGCCGCCTCATGTGCAAATCTTGCAAATGAGAAGCAAAAGAGGTTACAAGTGGGATAGACATAGGAATTACACGGGCCCTTAGCTTAGTTGGTAGAGCGCCTCATTTGCAATGAGGAGGTCAGCGGTTCGAATCCGCTAGGGTCCACAAACTAAAAATCTGCCGCAGGGCAGATTTTCTTAACGTTTGTGGTGTTATTTTAGCATTTGCGCGAACCTTTTTTGAACGG
>MHUS01000009.1:0-11043 GCA_001823505.1 Candidatus Yonathbacteria bacterium RIFCSPHIGHO2_01_FULL_51_10
GCCCTCACCAAAGAGGCCTTGATCAAGTACCAGAAGAGCGTAGGCATTGACCCGATCGGTATTTTTGGGCCGGCGACACGGGCTGCGGTGGGGGCTCAGGAATAGACAATGGTATGGTATGCTAGTATATACAACGAAGGCAATTAATTTTACTATTTGAGCTGCTATGGAATTTAAGAGTAATAAATGGCGGGAAAAAATTTCTATTACCACAGTGTCTGTGGTCGTGGGGCTGTTCATTGCGTTTGGTGCCAGCTATGCGGCCACGACGATCAGCACCAATATTCAAACTGACGGCACGCTCTCGGTCACTGGCACGAGTACCTTCACCGGCGCAAGCACGTTCTCCGCTACCACCACCATAAGCGGCCTTGTCTTCGGGAACGGGTGGAGCCTTGCATCAACAACAGCCACTACTTCTGAGATAACCGTGTATGATTCAGGTGCAAATCCGGTCCTTATTTTTGATGAAACCTAAAACCAGGTTTACTGCGTAGGATCATGGCGTTTTTCGAAGAGATTGAAGTCCTCAAACACGCACTTCTCTCGTGGGTAATTGCATTTCTCGTCGTTTCCATGGTTGTTTTTTCTGTGGGTTTTGGCACCGCCACGGTTTCAAAATATACATTACGCATACCTGTTTTTTCCTCGGAATCCTTTGCCACCCTCTTTTTTCAAAAAGTAAAAAAGGACGTTGTCCCGGAGGGCGTTACATTGATAGCCACGAGTCCGATCTCCGCATTTGTTTCAGAGATGAAGATCGCTCTTCTGGCAGCATTTATTCTCACGCTGCCATTTTTGATGTACGAACTGCTTTCGTATTTGTCTCCGGCTTTGTATAAAAAAGAGCGGAGAGCGATACTAACGTTATTTCTGCCCTCAATCGCACTCTTTCTGCTCGGTGCCCTTTTTTCCTATGCCGTGCTCATCCCGCCACTTTTTCGGGTGCTCTATTCATTCAACGCCGCACTCGGGGTAGCTCCATTTTTTGCCGTCGATGATTTCATTAGCTGGACGGTGGGGTTGATGTTTACGGTGGGAATAATGTTCCTCTTGCCGATCCTCATGTATTTTTTGAGTTTGTTGAGGATCATCCCAGCTGCTTTTTGGGGTAAACATTGGCGCGAAGCTTGTATGATCTCTCTTGTCGCGTTTGCCGTTATCGTTCCGGACGTAAGCGGTATCGCGATGGTCCTTCTGACTCTGCCTATGCTCGCCCTCTATCTCGTTGGAATCGGATTAAGCCTCACGACAGCCCCAAAAGCGGAATACGCCGGCGGTTGACCATTTTTATACTTTCTGCTACCATGCTGCAATGTTAAAGATTCGGCTACAACGCATCGGACGCAAGAATGACCCGTCATTTCGCATGATCGTGACGGATTCGCGCCGTGCCGCAAAGAAAAGCAATTTCGTTGAGGTCGTGGGCTCCTACGACGCTCGCAAGGGAACGCCGGCCATCAATGCCGAGCGCGTGAAGCATTGGATGTCCGTAGGCGCTCAAGCGTCGGGCACAGTGCATAATATCCTCGTTTCCTCCAAGGTGGTGGGAGAGAAGAAGCGCAATGTTCTTCCTAAAAAGACGGTTCCCGCTAAGGCGGCGGAAGCGGTAGCCGAAGTTGCTCCAGAGCCCACTCCGATAGTCCCAGCAGAAGAAGCGCCCGCTCCAGAGGCCGCAGTAGAAGCTGCATAAAGTAGAGCTTCCCTAAGTATTGGGCGAAGTTCGTTGACAGGGCTTTCCCCTCTTGTATAATTTGAAATATCGGAGCATGTCGGCCTCCAGGTTGCGTTAGCAGATAATTTTTTAATGTATGGCAGAACACGACGAAGCATTTCTGGAATATGTAGTGAAAGAATTGGTGGATAATCCCAATGACGTAAAGATCAGCCGAAGCGTGGACGAAATGGGAGTCTTTCTTAAGCTTGATGTGAACCCTAACGATATGGGCAAGATCATTGGTCGTGGCGGTGCCACCGCTAATGCCATCCGCACGCTCCTTAGGGTTGTGGGGCTCAAGAACAACGCTCGGGTCAATTTCAAGATCAACGAGCCTGCCGGCAGTACGCGGCCGTCTCAGAGCAACCGAACGGTGGACGAGGTCATTGACGACCTCAAGGTGTAGAGTGCGCGAATTTGGCAAATTTTTTCGTTGCCTTCGTCGCTCAACTTCTCACCGTAGCTGTAGTACGCCCCGAGCTCTTGCTTCTTGGCGCCGGCAACTTCATCCAAATTCGCGCACTTTTGCGGCGTGCTTGAACCCATGCTTCGCTTCCACTTCATCACCATTTTCCCCGATATGATCGCCGCGTATGCGGGCGAGGCGCTCATTGCGCGCGCGGCAAAGAACAAGCTCATCGAGGTGTCGGCATATAATCCTCGGGACTTTCTGAAAGGCAAAGCGAAGCATGCATACCGCGCTGTGGATGACCGGCCCTATGGTGGGGGTCCCGGGATGGTTTTTATGGCTGATCCCGTGGTGCGTGCTACGGAGCAGGCGCTCAAAGGTGCCGTGAAAAGTAAGCGGCGCACGAAGGTCATCATGCTCTCCCCGCAGGGCAAGCAGTTTGATAATGCGTATGCCACGAAGATCAGTAAACGCTATGACGACGTGGTGTTCATTGCCGGGCGCTATGAAGGAGTCGACGCGCGCGTGAAGAAAATTTTTAAAGCGGAAGAAGTGTCTGGCGGGCCCTACGTGGTCACCGGCGGGGAATTGCCCGCGCTTATGATGATGGATGCCATCACGCGGCAGATCCCCGGCGTGTTGGGCAAGATCGAGTCGCTGGAAGAATCCCGCGCCGCATCCCCCGAGGTGTACACGCGCCCGGAGGTGTATGAGTACAAAGGCAAAAAATATCGTGTGCCCAAGGTGCTTCTGGGCGGTGACCATAAAAAGATCGAGGCGTGGCGGGTGTCTAAAATAAAAAAGGGTGGGGAGGGAACGTAAAACTTGACATACTATATTTGTTTGTAGTATAATAAACAAAGATTCATATTTGGTTTAATGACCATTACGCGAGGAGAGATGCATGGATATTCGTAAAGTTTTGACCGCGAACTTTTATCGAAGTGGAGCAATGGGTTCATTGGGGGACGCAAGCTATATGCTTTTGCGTCAATTTCAGTTCCCTGACACGTACAGTTCTATGGATTCACTGACGAGCAGGGATTCTGACAGGCTTTTTCAGCAGGAATACCAGCATGCAACCCGCTGCTTTAAGGAACATACTGGGCGTGGTGAACTAGCGTTTGAAACGTGGCTTCATCGAGCATTTGATGGAGATGTCATTAAATTTTTAACGGATATTCTCAAAGCAGATCCTTTGGTTCGATGGACCGGGTATCGGGTCACGGGAAGTGTACATCGTGGGAATGGGCACGCGATCTTTCATTTCGAGCTTTTTGCAAAACATCCCACGAGTCACACAGAAGTGTATACGGGGAGCAATGCTCCAAATGTAGTTGAGCGGCAACAAGAAGAAGGGATTCGGACCCCCTCTCGATGGTAATAACAGCGTTAAAGATTTGCAAAAAGGCGACCCTCGGGCCGCCTTTGTTTTTTCACCGAGGTTGAACCTCGGTTTTCTGCAACGGTGACTTGACAGACCCCTTGACAAGAAAACTCAGCTTAAATTCCAAGGGGAGTCCTTGGATAATTTGAGCCTTGCTAGACAAGGGTATTTTAACGCTGTCTAAGTGTTCCTCATAATGACTCCTCATACGCTTGACAAGGCGACCCTAAGGTATATACTCCTTTTCAACTACCGCTCCGATTGAGTTACGCCAGAACGACCGAGAACTTAGGGTGATTTTTAGGAAAAAATTGCCTTACCATATCTAACAATATATAGCTGATCAAAAATCAGGGGCACTCTGGTGTTTCCTTGGCTATTTTTTGTTTTCGGTACCCGTAGGTGGCTCATCGTTTCTCTATCACCAATAAGCGCTTGGAGTGAATGCATGTGCGATGTGTTCAGCCCAGGCGCATATGGTGAATTATTCATCCATGCGGACAGGGTCTCCCGGTTCTCCGGAGCGCGTCCGACTAAACGCACTATGCCATGATGCGAGAGAAGAAATATTTTGGACGATACAAGAAGCCGTTGGTCGATCTCCCCAATTTTGTCGAGCCGCAGATCGCTTCGTATAAGTGGCTCATAGAGAAAGGACTCAAAGAAGTATTTAAAGAATTTTCTCCGATCAAGGATTACTCGGGAAAAAAGTTTGAGCTCCAATTCGTGAGCTTCGAGATCGGCAATGCGAAGTACGACGAGTTTTACGCGAAGGAAAATAAGCTCACCTACGAAGCGCCTCTTAAGGCGCGGGTTAATCTCGTGAATCGCACGATGGGCGGCGAGAAAGAGCAGGAGATCTTCATGGCAGATTTCCCGCTCATGACCGCGCATGGTACGTTCATCGTCAATGGTGTCGAGCGTGTCGTTGTGCCTCAGCTCGCGCGATCATCAGGTATTTTCTTCACGCTTCAGGAGCTCAAAGGCAAGCGTTGTTTCGGCGCGAAGGTCATCCCGGCCCGCGGTGCATGGGTGGAGATCGACTCAGAGCCGGACGGCGTCATTTATGTGCGCATCGACAAGAAGCGCAAATTCCCCGTAACTTCACTGTTGAGGGTTTTCGGTTTTGCCACTGACGAGGCGATCAAGAAACTGTTCGCGAAGAATGAAGAGGCGGCCAAGGCGATCGCACTCTCGCTTGAGAAAGATCCTGCAAAAACACCCGAGGAGGCATACGTCGAGATCTACAAGCGTTTGCGCGACGGCGACATGGCAACTCCGGACAATGCCCGGGAATTCGTAAACTCAATTTTCAACAAGGATAAGTATGACCTCTCGGAGGTTGGCCGCTTCAAGTTCAATAAGCGCTTTGGCGGCTCTGTCGCCAAAGACGGCCTTGAGGAGCATGTGTTGACCGGCGAGGACCTTGTGCATGTGGTGAGTCACATTGCCGAGCTCAACACGACACCGGGCGCAGCACCGGATGATATTGACCACTTGGGGTCACGCCGCGTGAAGCTCGTGGGAGAAATGCTCCAGCAGAAGATCCGCGTCGGTATGACACAGATGCGGCGCAACATTCAGGACCGCATGTCCACGATCGACACCGAGGCGTCGCTCCCGATCCAGTTCCTCTCACCGCGCCCACTCCAGGCACGCATCAAGGAATTCTTCAACACGAACCAGCTCTCGCAGTTCATGACGCAGTACAATGTGCTCGCGGAGATTGAGCACCTGCGTACCTTCTCGGCACTCGGTCCCGGAGGACTCACGCGTGAGCGTGCCGGCATTGAGGTGCGCGACGTGCACCCATCGCACTACGGCCGTCTCTGCCCGATCCAGACACCGGAAGGTCCGAACATCGGTCTCATCTTGCGCCTTGCTTCATACGCACGGCTCAATGACTTTGGCATCATCGAAACACCCTACATCCGCGTGAAGGGTGGCAAGATCACGAAGGAGATCGTTTTTATGGATGCCCTCGAAGAAGAGAAGTATGTTATCGCCCACGCCGTAACTCACTATGACGCGGACGGCGTTATCTCCGAGGACAATGTAGAAGTGCGCATTACCGGCAAGCCGGGCATGGCGCGCAAGGAAGACGTGCACTTCATGGACGTGGCACCGAACCAGGCGTTCTCCATCGGTACCTCAATGATCCCGTTCCTTGACCACGACGACGCGAACCGCGCGCTTATGGGTTCCAACATGCAGAAGCAAGCAACACCATCCATCGTTCCCGAGGCGCCGATCGTTGCCACCGGTATCGAGGAGAAAGCCGCACGCGATACAGGACGACTCGTTATCGCCACTGACGACGGTACGATCAAGAAAGTTGACGGCCGACAGATCGTCCTCGAAGACAGCAAGGGCAAAGAGCACCACTATCCGTTGGTGAACTTCTCCCGCACGAACAGCTTTACCGCATTCCACCAGCGACCGATCATCTCGCTCGGGCAGAAGGTCAAAAAGGGCGACGTACTCGCCGACACCTCATCGTCCGATGGCGGACAGGTCGCCTTGGGTCAAAACATGCTCGTGGGCTTCATGTCATGGAACGGTGCCAACTACGAAGACGCCATTATCCTCTCTGAGCGCGTGGTCAAAGACAGCCGATTCACCTCCATCCACATGGATGAGTTCGTGGTCAATGTTCGCGACACGAAGCTTGGGCCGGAGATCACCACGCACGACATTCCGAATGTCGGTGAAGGAAAACTCAAAGATCTCGACGAGGACGGTATCGTCCGCGTCGGTGCCGAGATCCGCGCAGGGGATATTTTGGTAGGAAAGATCACCCCGAAAGGAGAGGCAGAGCTCACTCCTGAAGAGCGCCTTCTCCGCTCCATCTTCGGAGAGAAGGCCCGTGACGTGAAAGATACGTCACTGCGCATGGATCACGGTAAGCGCGGCCGTGTTGTGGGCGTCAAAGTATTTTCGCGCGAGCGCGGAGACAACCTTGAATCCGGCATCATCAAGCGTATTCATATTGAAGTGGCGCAGCTCCGCAGCGTCTCCGTGGGAGACAAGCTTGCCGGACGTCACGGCAACAAGGGTGTGGTTTCGACCGTTCTTCCTGAAGAAGATATGCCGTACACCGAGGACGGTCGTCCGATCGATGTGATCTTGACTCCGCTCGGCGTGCCATCGCGTATGAACCTGGGACAGATCCTTGAGCTTCACTTGGGGCTTGCGGCCAACACGCTTGACTATCAGGCGGTCGTGCCGCCATTCATGGGGGCAACAGCCGATGAGATCAAGGCAGAGCTCAAGAAGTCCGGCTTTGCCGAAGACGGCAAAATGAAACTCTTTGACGGCCGCACGGGCGAGGCCTTCGAGCAGAACATCGCCGTCGGGTATATGTATATTATGAAGCTCCATCACATGGTGGAAGATAAACTCCACATGCGCTCCATCGGACCCTACTCGCTCATCACTCAGCAGCCGCTGGGAGGTAAGGCGCAGGGCGGGGGACAGCGCTTCGGAGAAATGGAAGTCTGGGCACTTGAAGGATACGGCGCAGCGCACGTGCTCCGCGAGATGCTCACGATCAAGTCAGACGATATCTCGGGACGTTCCGCAGCCTTTGACTCTATCGTGAAGGGTGAGAGCATCAAGGCACCGTCCATTCCTGAGTCGTTCAACGTATTGCTTTCCAACTTGCGCGGTCTCGGGCTTGATGCGGAGCTCGCCAAGGAAGATCCAAAAAGGTCCGCCGAAGACGATGAACTTATGAGCGCCTAACTCCTGATTATCATGCAACCATCCAACCGAGAACAAAAACTGGACTTTAGCTCGATCCACCTCAAACTTGCCTCCCCGGAGCGCATCAAGGAGTGGTCCTACGGCGAGGTCATGAAGCCTGAGACGATCAACTATCGTACCCAGCGCAGCGAGCGCGGCGGCCTCTTTGATGAGCGCATCTTCGGCCCCGAGAAGGACTATGAATGTTACTGCGGTAAATATAAGCGCATTCGCTACAAGAACATTGTCTGTGAGAAATGCGGTGTCGAGGTCACTCGTTCCATCGTGCGCCGTGAGCGCATGGGGCATATCGAGCTCGCAACCCCGGTGGCACACATTTGGTTCCTCCGGAGCGTTCCCTCACGTATCGGGACACTTCTCAACATCCCTATCTCGAGCCTTGAGAAGGTCATTTACTTTGCCGGCTACATCGTGACCAAGGTCAACCAGCCCGAGAAGGAGCTTATCTTGAGGAAGATCGACGCTGAATACAAAACCAAAGTAAAAGGTTTGGAGAACGAAGAATCACGCGAGAAAATGCGTGAGCTCTTGGACAACGCCAAGAACGAAGTCGCGGGCATCTACGAAGGCGCGGTCATTGATGAAGTGCTCTACCACAAGTATTCACTCAAGTACGGCACGATGTTTGAGGCCGGGATCGGTGCGGAGGCGCTCCACACGATCTTCAAGAGTCTTAACCTCGACCTTTTGATCGAAGAACTTGAGCATAACTTGGAGAAGGCCGGTGCGGCTGAGCGCACGAAGATCAACAAGCGGCTTGCCATCGCGCGTTCTATGCGTGGTGCCGGCGTGCGCCCCGAGTGGATGTTTGTCACCGTGCTTCCCGTGATCCCGCCCGCAATTCGCCCGATGGTGGCCCTTGAAGGAGGCCGCCACGCGACATCTGACGTCAACGACCTCTACCGCCGCGTTATCAACCGCAATAACCGTTTGAAGAAACTGAAGGAGATCGGCGCGCCTGATGTCATCTTGCGCAATGAAAAGCGTATTTTGCAGGAGGCTGTGGACTCATTGATCGACAACTCTATCCGTCGCACGCAGTCGGTCGCGCTCAATCAGTCACAGAAGCGCTCCCTCAAGTCACTCTCTGATAACCTCAAAGGCAAGCAGGGACTTTTCCGCCAAAACCTCTTGGGTAAGCGTGTGGACTACTCGGGCCGTTCTGTGATCGTCATCGGTGCTACCTTGGGTCTCAATCAGTGCGGTCTTCCCAAGCACATGGCACTTGAGCTTTTCCGTCCGTTCGTCATTTCAAAGATCCTCGAGCGCGAACTCGCGTACAACATCCGCGGCGCAGGGCGCTTGATCGATGAAGGCGCACCTGAAGTTTGGGCGATCCTCGAACAAGTGATCAAAGGAAAGCGCGTACTTCTCAACCGCGCACCAACGCTTCACCGCTTGGGCATTCAAGCATTCAACCCCGTACTCATCGAAGGGAACGCTATCCAGGTACACCCGCTCGTCTGTAAGGCATTCAATGCTGACTTCGACGGAGACCAGATGGCTGTTCATGTGCCGCTTTCCGTAGAAGCGCAAACGGAGGCTAATGAGCTCATGGCGTCGAACCGCAATCTCTTGGGTCCCGGATCCGGTGATCCGATCGTTGAGCCGCGTCTCGACATCGTGCTTGGTTGTTACTGGATGACCAAAGTACTCGATGATGAAAAAGGTGAAGGAAAGATATTTTCTGCGCCGAATGCGGCAATCCTCGCGTACGACTTTGGCGAGGTGGGATTCCGTGCCAAGGTGAAGGTTTTAGGCACTGACGGGGCAAAGTATGGTGAGTTCAACGGGCAGGTCTTTGAGACATCCGTCGGGCGACTCCTTTTCAACAGCGTTCTCCCTAAGGACTATCCGTACGTCAACCGTGAAATGACGGTCAAGGAGTTGGCTGCCATTGTTGACGATCTCATCAACCGCTATGGTATCGATGCAACGCCAAAGATCCTCGACAAGATCAAGAACTTCGGCTTCAAGTACGCAACACGCTCGGGTATTACCTGGGGTATTGATGAAGTGAAGGTTCCGGTAGAGAAGAAAGAGATCGTCGCACGCGCACGCGCTGCCACCGAGATGGTCATGGAGCAATACCACGAAGGTCTACTCTCCGAAGAAGAGCGGTATCGCAAGAACATCGAGATCTGGCAGGGAGCCCGCGGTGAGATCGAAAAGGTCATGCCCGGAACCCTTGATCCTCGTGGATCAGTATATGACATGGTCAAGTCAGGAGCCCGCGGGTCGATCTCTCAGATCGTCAACATGGCGGGAATGAAAGGACTCATCATCAACACCTCCGGACGCAGTATCGACTTCCCGATCATTCCTTCCAACAAAGAAGGGTTCTCGCCGATCGAATACTTCGTGACCACGCACGGTTCTCGTAAGGGTCTTGCTGACACGGCACTCAATACTGCAAAGGCAGGGTACCTCACACGCCGCCTCGTGGACGTTGCGCAGGATGCTATCGTTAACGCAGATGATTGTGGTGACAAAGAGGGCAAGATCGTGCGCAAAGAGAACTTGATCGGGTTTGAGATCCCCATTTCTCGCGGTGTCCGCGGGCGCGTGCTGGTCAAAGATGTGGTAACAGCCGACGGCGCCGTGCTCTACAAGAAGGGACACTTGGTGACGAAACTCGACGCTCGTGAGATTGAGAAGGCGGGGATCGAAGAGGCGGTGGTGCGCTCGCCCCTCACCTGTAAGGCGCTGCGTGGTATCTGCCAGAAGTGTTACGGCGGAGACTTGGCACGCAACAAACTCGTCGACATCGGAGAATCTGTGGGTATTGTTGCCGCACAGGCCATCGGAGAGCCGGGGACACAGCTCACCATGCGTACCTTCCACGCGGGAGGTATCGCGGCAGTGGGTGGTGACATTACCGCAGGTCTTCCGCGCGTTGAAGAAATTTTCGAACGCCGCATTCCGAAGAATCCTGCCGTGGTTTGTCATGGCGATGGTGAAGTAATGGAAGTTGAGTTGCATGACCGTGAGCGCAAGATCGTCGTGCTCCCTGATGTTCCCGCTAAGGGCAAGAAGGCGGCGGCGGTGGAGTATGAACTTCCCGCATATCGCGTGCCGTTCGTGCGCGTCGGAGACCGCGTGAAGAAAGGTGAGGTCCTCACCGACGGATCGGTGGATATCGCCGAGCTCTTTGCGCAGGGCGGCAAGGATGCGGCGGAAAACTATATCATCAACGAAGTGAGCAAGATCTACGAGCTCCAGGGAGCTATGATCGCGCGCAAGCACATCGAGATCATCGTGCGGCAAATGTTCATGCGCCGCAAGATCAAGGATGCGGGCGACACGCACTTGCCGGTAGGACGCATTGTTGAATACGGCGAATACGCCCTCGAGAATGAGCGCGTGGAGGCCGCAGGAGGCGAGAAGGCGAAGGGGGATCAGGTGGTTCTCGGGATCTCCGAGGTTGCACTTACCACCCGCAGTTGGTTGTCAGCCGCGTCCTTCGAAAACACCACGCGTGTGTTGATCGATGCATCGCTCCGCGGTGCGAAGGATACCCTTCGTGGCCTCAAGGAGAATGTTATTATTGGTCGCCTTATTCCTGCCGGTACCGGAATGCGTCACGACATTGTTTCTGCTGAGGATTCTGCGGCAGCAAAAGAAGATACTGAAATTTCAGAGCGTGTGTAACGGTTCCTTAGTACGGGCGGGCGTTTTTCCTCACTTGCCATGTCTCACGTAACGGAACAGATCAAAGCGCGTCTTTCTATCGCCGATGTGGTCGGCGGGTATGTTCGACTTGAG
>MHUS01000009.1:11064-12000 GCA_001823505.1 Candidatus Yonathbacteria bacterium RIFCSPHIGHO2_01_FULL_51_10
TGAACCTCAAGGGGCGGTGTCCGTTCCATTCGGAAAAGACAGCATCGTTCTTTGTGTCGCCTCCACGTGAGACGTATCACTGCTTCGGCTGTAATCGTGGGGGAGATATCTTTTCGTTCGTGCAGGAGGTTGAGGGGCTCGACTTTCGGGGCGCACTTAAGGTCCTTGCCGAGCGAGCGGGCGTGGAGCTTGTTCCACTGAACCCCAAAGAAGCAACTGAGCGAGAGCAGATCCTCTCTGCGCTTGAGTCATCGACCAAGCACTTTGAGAAAAATCTCAAGACCGCCACCGAAGTGCGTGCGTATCTGCATGAGCGCGGACTTACCGATGAGACCATTGCGGCATTCCGTATCGGGTATGCCAAAGATGAGTGGCGGGATCTCACCACGGCGCTTCGAACGCAGCGGTTCACGGATCTGTTGCTTGAGCAGTCAGGACTCGCAATAAAAACGGACAAAGGCTACTATGACCGATTCCGCGGCCGGGTGATGTTTCCCATAGCGGATAGCTCCGGTCGCGTGATCGCCTTTTCCGGCAGGATCATGCCAGGGGCATCAGGGGCTGATACGCAGGGTAAATACGTCAACAGCCCGGAAACGCCGGTTTACCAGAAGTCACGGGTGCTCTATGGGCTCGACAAGGCGAAGCAGGCTATCCGTGAGGCAGGATCCGTCGTCCTCGTAGAGGGGCAAATGGATCTGGTGATGTCACACCAAGCGGGGGTGAAGAATGTCGTTGCTGTCTCGGGGACAGCCCTCACGGACGAGCACTTGGCACTCCTGAAGAGATTTTCGGATAAGATCATCTTTGCGTTTGATGCCGATGACGCGGGGGTGGCAGCATCGCGACGCGGGGTGGATCTCGCGTTGCGGCTCGGCTTTGATGTACGCGCTGCGCGTATTTCAGGCGGTAAAGATCCTGCCGATATCGCCAAAG
>MHUS01000010.1:0-567 GCA_001823505.1 Candidatus Yonathbacteria bacterium RIFCSPHIGHO2_01_FULL_51_10
AAGCATATGTATCAGGATTCGACGGAGCAAAAGAATTACGCATGCGTCTCATGGACGCCCCCACAGCGAACGATGTCGCCGATATTGTTGACTCGTTCATGCACACGCTTCCTGACGCTTCTCGGTCTTAGTCTCATTGTGGGGGTTGGCGTGCTTGCTCCTGCCTCCGCGTGGGCGGCACCGGTGATCGGATTTCCGACGCACACACTGTGGTTTTCCAAAGATCCATTCTTTGCGGGAGATACAGTGCGCATCTCTACGGTCATCATCAAAACGGGCGGCGTAGCCTTTTCCGGATCGGTGCGCTTCCTTGACGGAGACACGGTACTCGGCACTGTGCCAGTGAGCATGACGGCAGTGGAGGAAGTGAAGGAAGTCTCGTTTTCCTGGAAGGCGACCGCAGGAAGTTATCAAATAGGAGCGGACATTTCGGATGCATATACAACAAATCAAGGGGTGAAGTCTGCGGTAAACTTCTCGTCGGGGGCGGGTCGTACGGAGACGATCACGGCGCTCGTCGACACTGATGCGAACAAGAACGGCATCGCTGACACCGCAGACCAGGCA
>MHUS01000010.1:618-29274 GCA_001823505.1 Candidatus Yonathbacteria bacterium RIFCSPHIGHO2_01_FULL_51_10
ACTGTCTCCTCGATCCTCACCACCGCGAAGGACCTTGCCTCGACTACGGAGCAGTATATCCCTGCACCGGTGACGGCCGCCGCATCAAGCACGGGCGTCTTTCTTGATGCAGGACGCCAAGCCCTTGCTGGCACCATCGCCGGAGCACAGTCATACGCGCATGACCGTCTTACGGTCCTCAATGCCACAAGCACGCCCATGGGCACGAAGACAAGCCCCTATGCCGCGGCAGAGAAGCCCTTTCGGTATGTAGAACTCTTCCTTTTGGCTATTGCAGCGTTCATCACCGCCCACCCAATAGTCTATTACATACTCTTTGCATATATTTTGTACCGTGTTATCCGCGCGGTCTTCCGGATGGTTCGCCGCAGGAAATACTCGGCGTAATGAATGTTGCATTCCTACCACCTAGCAACGTATACTGTAATGTATGAATGATGTGATGAAAGCAGATGTTTTCTTTTTTATTACCACCATTGCGGTGGTCGTGCTCACGGTACTTTTCGTGATCGCAATGGTGTACCTTGTGCGCATCCTTCGCGACGTGAAGGACATCTCTTCGCAGGCGAAAGTTGAGGCAAGCCGTCTGGCGGAAGATGTGGCTGCATTTCGCAGTGAGGCGCGCGCGCAGGGTGCGCGCGCCAAAGAGGTGATCGCATTCTGGGTGGATAAATTTCGCCCACGTCCATTCATGGGAAAAGAAAAGAAAAGCACACGCACGAAATCCAAGAGTTCAGCTTTATCAGATAAATAATAATTTTATGGCAGCAAAAAAAACAAGTGGCGGAATCGGGGCAGGGGCAATTATGGGGATCGCTGCAGTTGCGGCAGCGGCAGCCGCAGGAGGATATTTTTTGTACGGTAAGGACGGCGCCAAGAACCGCAAGAAGGTGCGCGGTTGGATGCTTAAGGCAAAGGGCGAGATCCTCGAGAAGGTAGAGAAGCTCAAGGATGTGAGCGAAGAGGAGTACGCGAAGGCAATTGACGTCGTTGCGGCAAAGTACCGCGCGGTCAAGTCGATCGACCCGGCAGAGGTGGAAGCAATGGTCAAGGAGCTCAAGGGCCACTGGAAGAACATCAAGAAGACGGTTGCCCCAAAGGCAACAAAAAGGCCGCCAAGAAAACAAAGAAGGCATAACCATAACGGCGCATGATTGCAAAAGCGCCCCGACTACGTCGGGGCGCTTTTGTTGACAAAGACTCCCTACTGAGTATCCTGGAGAAAGAGATTCATTGTCTAACTACGAGGAGGGTACGATCATGGCAAACGAAACACTGCGGCCGCTGCTCCTCGACGGATGGAAGAGCAGAGAGGTACGCGTTACCGAGAAGATGATCACAGCCTATAAGGACGAAGAACAGCAGCATCTTCACTGCAGATATTGTTTGAGGGTTCTCGAAGTTGGAACCACGGTGATAAAGATCACGATTCCGGCGCGACGGAATCGCTTGAGCGGAGATGTTTTCTTTTGCCAGGTCAGCTGTGAGAGGAAAGAGTACCTCAAGCTAACACGGCAAAGTCTGAGTATGGAGCCGTTTGATACATACGATGTCCTTGAGGCGACCACACTACATGAAGCTGGTTTTTTCTGACGATACGACACAGTCCGCACTCTTGTGTTAAAAGCGCCCCGCACGTTCCGTGCGGGTCCTTTTTTTGATATACTGCACCCACTATCGTATGAGCAAAGAGAAACCCAAGGACCACCAGGCACTCTACCGCAAGTATCGCCCCGCAAGCTGGGACGAAGTGCTGGGGCAGGAGCATGTGGTCAAGGCGCTCACGGGCGCCATCACCCAAGGCAAGATCGCCCATGCGTATCTCTTTGCCGGCTCCCGCGGCACGGGCAAGACATCCATCGCGCGCATCTTTGCCGGTGTCGTCGGCACGACCGGCAGCGATCTCTATGAGATAGACGCCGCGTCCAACCGCGGTATCGATGACGTCCGCGCCCTCCGCGAGAGCGTGCAAACGCTGCCTTTTGAGTCGCCCTACAAGGTATACATCATCGACGAGGTGCACATGCTCACCAAGGAGGCCTTCAACGCACTCCTAAAGACTTTGGAGGAGCCGCCGCATTTCGTGATCTTTATCCTTGCGACCACCGAGCTCAACAAAGTGCCCGACACCATCGTCTCGCGCTGCCAGACCTTCACCTTCAAGAAGCCGACGCAGACGATCCTGAAGGAACTTGTGCTGGATATCGCCAAGAAAGAGGGGTACAAGATAGACGCCGCGTCCGCGGAGCTCATCGCGCTCTTGGGTGACGGGTCGTTCCGTGACACGCACGGGATATTACAAAAAGTCCTCTCCTCCACGGCGGGCAAGGCCGTCGCCCTAGAGGAGGTGGAGCGCATCACCGGCGCTCCCAAGACAGCCCTCGTGAACAGCCTCCTCACAGGCATCGCCTCAGGCGATACCGCAAGCGCGCTGCAGGCCATCCGCGCCGCGCGTGACGAGAACGTGGACATGAAGACCTTTGCCAAGCTCCTCCTGCGCAAGCTCCGCGCCGCGCTCCTCGTGCGTTTCGATCCCGCGTACGCCGCACGTATGGCGGACGAATTCACTGAGGAGGACACTGCATTTTTAAAGAAACTTGCCGCTGACAAGCAGGCCAAGCTGACCGGCGACACCATTGTGACCTTCCTTGACGCGCATGACCGCACCGGCTCCTCTGCTATTCCCGAGCTTCCACTCGAGCTCGCCGTGATCAAGCTTGCAGGCGGAGAAGAGGGGAAATGAAATACGAAGCATTGACAGTGCACCGATTATGGTGTATTATTACACTCGGGTAATTTTATAATGTTGTTCTAATTGCAAGGAGAAAACGATGGAACCTTGTCCAAAATGTAACGGCAGAAAAGGTAATCGGAAGTGCAGTCGTTGTCATGGTGCCGGTAAGGTTAACGATGACGGAAGCGTGCTCAGTCAGGCCACGATCTTGCCCATGCTGGGTGATTCGAGTCCTGATTCTCGCAATCCGATATCATCGCATTATGACAGCCACCACAGTTCTTCGCACTGCGATCACAGCAGCTCTCACAGCAGCGACTCGGGTTCGTCGTCCAGTGGCGACTGCGGTGGTGGCGGAGGCGGGGGAGGTGGCGACTAAGCGGTTCAAAGCAATAAGTAATAAGACCCTGGTACTTCGGTGCCGGGGTCGTTTTTTAAAAAACAGTACGTTGTTTTTAGGCGAGTTTTAAGGTAAGGTTATAGGCGTTGAAAAGCTCTTTGGGGGCGTTTGGTGGTAGGATAATAAAGAGGACAGAGCAAGCGAGTGTTTTATTGGGGGATCGTCTAACGGTAGGACAGCGGCCTTTGAAGCCGTGAATCTTGGTTCGATTCCAAGTCCCCCAGTTTTGGAGCCGAGCGACAGAAACTGGGGGAAGCGAGAGTGCACCCCGAAGGAGAGTCTTTCGGGGGTACCAAGGGGAGTCCTTGGAAAAAAGTTGATGTGGTATAGTACAAGTGACCCCATGGAAGAAAAAACAGTAAACGCGTTACGCTGGATTGTAGAAATTCTCACAAAAAACGAGATACCCTATAGAATAGGAGGTGGATTTGCGGCGCATATTTACGGCTCAACCCGATCGATCAATGACATAGACGTTTCGCTTTCTGGAAAATATTTTTCAGCCATTATTCCAGAAGTTTCTAATTATATTACTGCGGGTCCAAAACATTATTCAAACGAAAAGTGGGACTGCGATACGCTGTCACTTGATTATAATGGGCAGGAAATAGACATAACCGATGTAGATACCTTGCGAATGAGTAACAAGGAGGAGATCGAGTGGGTTCAGGTTAAGGATACATATCGAAGGTTTCCAGGCATTATGATGAGCATAGAGGGCGTCAATGTTTCTCTTATGGACCCTCGCGATCTGGTCGCTTACAAGAAACATCTCGGTGGAGATCATCAGCTTGTTGATATCGAGTCAGTCGAGAAATATATTGCTGATAAAAATTAAGATTAGCCTACAGCAAAGGCGGTCTTTGCCGCCAGGGAGAATTTGATATACTAAACCCATGAAATTATTACTGACATCAAACGGACTTTCTAATCAGTCTATCGCGAATGCCTTATTCGAATTAGTGGGGAAGCCTGCCAGTGAAACTACGCTCGTTTTTATCCCCACGGCGATGAATGCCACTTGGGGCGACAAAGAGTGGTTCATCGACGATCTTAACAACATCAAGAAACAAGGATTTAAAACTGTTGATATTGTAGATATTTCTGCACTTCCTAAAAATGTTTGGTTGCCGAGGATTGAAAAAGGCGACGTTTTGTTTTTCTCTGGAGGCAACACCTCCCACTTGATGCGCTGGTTAAAAGAATCAGGACTCGCGGAGCTACTTCCTGAATTACTCAAAACGAGAGTGTACGCAGGAATTAGTGCGGGAAGCATGGTTACGAATCCGACGCTTGCACTCAGTAGTGAAGACAAAAAAGTGTACTATGAGGAAGAGTTCGGATATAAAAGTGAAGAGGCGCTCAATTTTGTAGATGTGTATGTCCGCCCCCATTTAAATTCTTCCTATTTCCCGGATGCCCGAGAAGAATATTTTGCTGAAATTGCCAAAAAAATGAAGAAGACAATTTATGTGCTTGACGATGAGTCGGCACTCAAAATCGTAGATGGCCAGGTTGAAGTTATTACCGAGGGGGAATATGTAAAATTGTAATATGAAAAATAGCACTGATGAATTCTCATTTATTTTAAAACCCTCGACTGTATGTGATGGGGTAGGGGTATTTTCAACGCATGCCATTAAGGAGGGGACGCACCTACGGCTTTTTGGCGATGATGTGAAGTTGGGGGATCTTGTACGGAAGAAAAAAGATGTGCCTGAATTTTTTCATGCGTATTGCATCGATCAAGGGGCAGACCTTATCTGTCCGAAAGATTTTGGGAGCATGTCGGTTGGCTGGCACATGAATCATTCAAAAGCCCCTGTTGCGACCCATCGTGATCTCGATTGGTACGCAGCAAGGGATATTTTTGCAGGGGAGGAAATTGTGATTGATTACAACACGCTTGGAGAGCCCGAGGAGAGCAGAGAAGATTACTACAATCACAATTAGTTATGCTGACGTTATACAACGTAATTTCCTCCGAGTGACAAACGGCTGTCCCCAAGTTTGAAAGAAAACTGCCCCCGGTATTGTAGTAAGAGTATAAGGTCGAATAATACCAGTAATACATTAAAACTATATGAAAAAAACAACATTGGGATTGGGGGCATTGGCGCTTACGCTAGGGGTGATGGGCATGTCTGCAGGAGTTGCATCGGCATATCAAGGAGATCCGAATACCAAGGGTCCGAATTACTCTCTCGAGCGCCATGAGGCAATGGAGAAGGCGTTTGAGAACAAGGATTATTCAGCATGGAAAGATCTCATGCAGGGGCGTGGCAGAGTCTCGCAGGTCGTTACTCCGGAGAATTTCTCCAAGTTTGCCGAAGCTCATGAATTGATGGAGCAAGGCAAGGTTGCTGAGGCACAGAAGATCCGCCAGGAGCTTGGTTTAGGGCTCCACAACGGTTCTCTCAAAGGAGGAATGAATGGAACGGGTATGCACCGAGGCATGAATCGTTAACAACAGAATATTCTATTGCACCACCCCGATACCAATCGGGGTTTGGTGTGTAAATAGTGTGCACTTGGTATAATTGAGCCATGAGCGATAGTACGAAACGTTCTGATGAAGAGATCGTTGAAAATGTTCGGTCAAACGATCAGGAGCTTTATGCCGTCATCATTGAACGATATCAGAGCAAGCTTTTACGATACGCCATGAGCTTGATCCGCGATGAGCACAAAGCGGTTGATGTAGTTCAAGAGTCGTTCATCAAAGCATTCGTCAATTTGCGGAGTTTTGATACTCGTATGAAATTTTCTTCGTGGATATATCGGATCGTCCACAATGAGGCGATGAATAGCATTGTGAAGCATAAACATGAATTGCCGATGCCGGAGGATATGGATTTTGACAGCGGGGAGGATATCGTAGATGATCTGAGTAAAGAAGAAACAAGAGAGAGAGTAGGTATCTGTCTTGCGCGTATGCCGAATCTGTATTCCGAACCGCTCGCACTCTTTTTTCTTGAAGAAAAATCGTACGAGGAGATCAGCGATATTTTGCGTATTCCGATCGGTACTGTTGGGACACGGATCAGTCGTGCGAAAAGCTTAATGAAAAAAATATGCCAAACAACGAAAAGATAAACATAACAGAACAAGTCATGTCCTCGATCAGACGAGGGCAGGCGAAGATGAGACCCCGGTGGCATTTTGTGTTGGGATCGCTTGCGATGATCGGTGGTCTCACGGGACTCGCCATTCTCGCGGTATTTACCGTAAGCGTCGTCTCTTTTTCGCTTCGGGCGCATGGGCCGATGGGGGATATCCGGTATGAACAGCTTATCTCAACGTTCCCATGGGGGGCGGTCATGGTCGCTATTGTCGGTATGGCTGTTGGTATATGGCTCCTTAAAAAATATGATTTCGCGTATAAGAAAAATTTTTCGTTAATTGTTGTTTGCGTTTTGGCCGCAATCCTCTTTGCTGGGTGGCTGATAAATTATACCGGGCTTGATTCTTCGTGGATGAAGCGAGGGCCGATGAAGCAATTCTACGAGCAGTATCGTGGAGGCTAGCCCCTACGGCAAGGACGGTCCTTGCCGTAGGCGACGCAAAATACGCGGATACCCCCGCACAAATATTTGGAGAAGCGGAGCTGGGGACTTCGTGGCGGAGAGTGTATACTTTACTCATGAAGCGACTTTTCTTTTATCTTGCGTATGGATGCGGAATGATCCTCGCTGTCATCCTTGTTATCAATGCGGGTATATATTTCAAAACAAGATCATACATATATAATAGTGTGGATGATGCGCCGGAGGCAGAGGCTGTTTTAATCCCCGGGGCGGCGATCTTTCCGGATGGCACCCTTTCCTCTATCTTTATTGATCGTGTAGACATGGCTATCCGTGTGTACGAAGCGGGAAAGGTATCAAAGATCCTCGTTTCCGGCGACAACAGCACCGTGAGCCACAACGAAGTAAATCCGGTCCGGACCTATCTCCTTAAGAAGGGGGTTCCCGATAAAGATATTTTTCTTGATCACGCCGGATTTGATACGTACAGCAGTATGTATCGCGCACGCGATATTTTTGGCGTCACGTCTGTTCTTGTTTCAACTCAGTCATTTCATTTGCCGCGCTCTGTCTTTATTGCTCGCACCCTCGGGATAAACGCATACGGGGTGAATGCCGATGAGGGACATATTTTCTTTCGCAACTATGTCCGTGAAGTACTTGCCAACGAAAAGGCAATGCTTGACCTGACCTTTCATCGACAACCGAAATATCTGGGGGACAAGATACCGATTATGGGAGACGGGAGGAACTATCCATGAGATGCAAGTTTTTCAGCATGGTATAATTACCCACATGCACAAGCTCGGCACAAATTTCGCAATATTTGTTTTGTTTTTCGGGGTCGCCGTCATTCAGGCGATCCAAACTCAGAATTGGATCATGGTCGCCTTTTGGGTTGCGATCGGGCTAGTCTTTCTCTGGGCGGATCTGAAGAAGCAGTAGTTTCTTTTTGGACTCTTTTAAAAAATTCCCAAAACCGGAACAACAAAAACACCCAACATGGGTGTTTTTTTGTGGGGTAAGATGGGGTATCTGCGCTAATCATCATCACCAGATGAATCTCCCCGGCCCCTTTGTTCCTGGGAAGTTCTTGAGGTGCTCAAGGTGTACTCACTATCCTCGTCGTCTACTTCGTGTCGCGTCTCACTGATGTCTGAGTGGTCGCTGTCGTCTTCGTCGTCATTTTCATCATCATCACGATTCATAAATTTTTGTGATGTTTGCGTCGGATTCGCCACGGGTGCCGGTGCTACTTGTGATGGCATATTAGTGCCCGGAGTTGGCGTGGGCGGCGTAGTAGGGGTAACTACCGAGGCAGCATTGAGGTCTCCGAGAAAATACGCGCTAAGTGCGCTCAGGGTACTTGCTGAATGGGGGCCGTTGTTAAACACCGTAGTGGCATCTTTGCCACACTGTGCGATGACGGCCGATTGCCCGCCTGGGTGCTGAGGTATGAATGCGGTGAGGTTGTAGACTTTGCCATTTATGATCTCCCAACAGTCACTTGCAGTATTGTGTGATGCAACCTGCGCACTTGTGTACGTCGTGGCGTATACGGCCTGCGCTCCCATTCCGAGGAGAGTGACTATTCCGATGGTAATCCCAGCGATTGGTGCTTTGCTTCTCATTGTATGTGTAAATAAATTGATAA
The DNA here is from genome assembly GCA_001823505.1 of Candidatus Yonathbacteria bacterium RIFCSPHIGHO2_01_FULL_51_10. GTDB lineage: Bacteria > Patescibacteriota > Minisyncoccia > Phycocordibacterales > UBA1539_B > 2-01-FULL-51-10. The sequence continues at coordinate 8,934 of MHUS01000010.1, forward strand.
AGGTTCCTCGGGGCAAGCCCTGAGGAGCTAATAAAGGGGTATTAAACCCTTTGATTGCTCCTCGGCACCACACGAGCACTTCTTGTTTCCTAAGGTGCTCCGCACCAAAGAAAACAAAGTCGCTCGGAAGTGCAAGAACCTCGTTCTTGCACTTCACTCGCTCTACGTCGCAAATAAAACATGCAACAGTTTTAAAGACGACAAGGGAGCGTAAATCTTACGTGAGACTGATGGGAACCCACGCGGCCCTGTTACGGGGTCATTGTCGGGCGCATGACAGCTCAAAAAAATGATGTATAATTAAAATATACTATGACCAAGAACTATTTTTACATGGTTGTGTTCGTTGGAGTACTCGCCATTTTTCTTGGTGGGACATATTTGTATCAAGCACGCAGTATTGGCGCCAAGCCGGACAATATCAACGAGCAGGTGTACGGCACGAAAACCTATCGCTCAGAAGTTTTTGGCTTTGCATTTGAGTATTCCGACAAATACTTTCTTGAAACGCGCGAAATAGGAGATGGCGGCGAAGGGCATTCTGTTGTTTCTTTGACCGAAGACACGGAAGAGAATCGACTTGTTCGCGAGGGGAAGTCGCCCGGGCGTGAAGGGCCTGTTGCCATTACGTTTGATGTTTACCAAAGCCCCGATCAGCCGGACTCCCTCGACTGGGTAAAGAAAAACCCAGCATCTAACTTTGAGCCCCTGGGGAGAGATATCACAGAAGTTGTTGTTGCAGGCAAACCCGCGATCTCATATCACTGGTCAGGCCTCTACGAAGCCGACGCTATTGCGGTCGCGAATAATGACTACATGCTGGTAATGACCGCAACGTACATCTTCCCCGAGGATGAAATTCGAGCTGATTTTTCAGAGACAGTAAATACCGTAAAGTTTTTTCCAGAGGCCACGTCAAATAATCCAGAAGAATTATCCGAGATCAATCTCACCGCAGGGATCAATGAATCAACAAGCGGGCTGGGGATCACGATCGCACCTCTGGAAGTAGTGGAGGACAGTCGATGTCCCACAGATGAAAATATACGGTGCATTCAGGCGGGAACCGTGCGGGTACGCACAAAAGTAACCGATGCGAGCGGGGACAGGACTTTGGTTTTTGCGCTTGGCAATTCCGTGACTTCAAGTGCTGAAACAATAGAGCTCACGAGCGTCTTGCCTGAGGCGCGTGCGGCGATACCCATTCGCCTCAACGAATATCGTTTTGTCTTTAAGGTGACGAAGGAATGAGTGTGTGCGTAGGGGCGCATGTCTTTTAATATTGAATCTGCAGGCACAGAAAAACCGCTTACTGAAAGCGGATCTTCTGTTCTACTCTCAATCAATTACTGATTGGTGCGGAAACTGCTTGGCCAAATCATGCTCATATTTCCCACGTTATCAATACCTCGGACGAGGTAGTAATATGTGGTATTTGGTTGAAGGTTTGAAACCGTCACTACATGGCCAGTCTGCATACCACCAGCGTCAAGTGCAAGTGTGCCACTTACATATGGCTGCTGGCGAGGACCCGTTGCTTCATTGAACTGAAGCGGGCTGGTGTTCCAGTACACTTGACCTTGGGTCGGCCTATCTGTTGCCCACGAGAAAGTGGCAGTTGTGTTCGTGTATTGAACAATAGGATTGCTTAGGATCGGTGAAGTGTCCCATGAAGTCTGGCCGCCGGAACCCATAAGACTGTTGATCCGTGCCATGGTCATTGGTCCTACGCGACCATAACCGGTAGTCTCAGGTGTTCCACTGGACACAATTCCCTGCGCGACCTGGAATCTTTGCACTCCTGCTTGTGTCAGAGGACCAAAGTATCCGGTGACGAGGCCCGAAGGATAAATACTCGCGTTTGTCGCAAGGTATGTTTGAAGTTCAGTGACCTGTGAGCCTGTTGAGCCGAAATCAAGCGAACTTGTTATTAAGGCAGAGGCGCTCTGCACTCCAAAGAACATTGCGACGAGCATTGTCACTATTGTTCCGCCGAAGCGAAGACCAGCGTGCGGGGTCTTTTTTTGTAGACGTATTGTTTTGTTCATATGATTTTTGTTTGAATATTTAGAGATTATTAATGCGTTTTGCATGATCGACCTTGCTCAAATAGGTTTACACCGTCCTACCTTGGATGCCGTCTGAGGCATTGATGTATTACAGTAATCTCCAGTGACATATCCCGCAGCGCCTTCCGAGGATGCGGGGCACGGTCTCCCTATGCCCGACGAAGCATCTTAACGATGGCAATAAGTACTATGGCTCCAATAAGGGCGACAACGAAACTGTAGAGGTTGAAACCGGTCACTCCCGCTGCGCCAAAAAGGTTCATGAGCCATCCGCCTACAACCGCACCGACAACACCGACGACGATATTGAGCAGCGTGCCCTGTTCGGGGTCGGTTTTCATGATAAGTGATGCAATCCATCCAATTAAGGCACCAAAGATGATCCAAAGAATTATGTCCATATAATTATAATTATGTTGTTAAATTTCTTTACTCGGCCTCTTCCATATTTAGTTTTGTTGCTGCTTCGGGGGTTGAGACGGTCTTTCCCATAAGGAATAGTTTGATGATTCCCGTAGCGATGATCCAATAGACGAACATGGCAAGAACGGTAGTCCACTCAAAGATACTCCCGCCAACATACGTGATATTGAATACGGTCAAGAACGGCGCGGCAAAAACATATGTTATTCCGTAGATGAAACTACTAAAGCCTGCGTCAGGATTTGCCCCGAGAAATTTCAAAACAAATCGAAACAGCAGCAGTATTTCCAGCAGTCCCAGGATGTACCATACGATCTGTGTGCCACGGTAGAGCGGTTTGGTTGTAGGTGAATTGAATGAGTCCATAGTATGTTTATTTAGATTTTAAGTTGTAAGAGCATTACTTTGTCTCGAAGGTGTTGCGGTCGCCCCGAATCGTGCCAAGATTGTTTTTTGCCACTATGCGGAAATAATACGTTGTGGAACGTTCGAGGCCTGAAACATCTGCGCTCACTGAGGTCATGTTCGTGCCAGCTCCTGCAGATACTTGAGGTGTGTTTTTAAGAAGCACGGAACTGAACTCTGTGTCAGTACTGTACTCGAACCAATAGGCGGTTTCCGCGCCATTTGGATTTACTGTGCCACGAAGCATGGAGGTTGAGGTAGTCACTTTAGTTGCACTTGTGGTCGTTACGGTGGGAGCAGCTGGAGCAGCCGGCCCGGCGGTTTTGAAGTTAAGAAGCGTGCCATTGACCGTGCCAAATTCATTTTGTGCATTCAGTCGGAAGTAGTAGATTGTTGCAGGGTCAAGACCGGAAAGTGATGCTGAAGCTGGGATCTTCACACTTCCATTCCCCGCAGACACAAACGCCGTTGTGTTGCCCAGATTTGGAGTTTTTCCGTACTCAAACCAATCCTGAGTCGTACCCTTGTTGGGCGTCACTTCTCCGTTTATGCTAGCAGTATTTTTTGAGATGCCTGTTGCCGCCAATGTCTTGACGCCAGGGGCACTGCCAAGAGGCGGTTCTACGCCATGCGTTGTTTGGAAGGTATACTGACTGCCCATAACCGTGCCGTATTGGTTCGAGGCAACTAGGCGAAAGAAATACGTTGTGTCTTTTGTAAGACCTGTTATATAAGCTGGAGCCGGGATCGGAGTATTACCGGAGCCGACCGTTTGCGTGGCAGTTCTGCTTCCAAGGCTTTCTGATTTTCCAAATTCATACCAGTAATTCGTAAATGCGCCGTTAGGAATTACGGTGCCAGAAACAACAATGGTTGTTTCTGTAGGAAAAGATTTACTGTTTGTTGATGCAACGGGTGCACCCGGTGTTGGGCTTGGAGTAGTTGTTTGGCCGGTATTCGTTGTGGCGGTAGCGTCAGGCGTCGATGTTGCGGTTGTTGAGGACGGGGTTGTATTACCCATGCCATAAAATACCAAACCGCCAATAATGACGACGGCAGCTATTCCTCCAACAACCATAATGGTAGCTCTATTCATAATTTTAATTTTTAGTTGTAATGAGATACATAAGGACCTTTTATTTTTGCTCGGTATTTTGGTGCCGTTGGATGAGAGCGGGCATTACAAGGTTGTTCCAGAGCTCGTAACTTGCTCTTTGAGGTCATTAATTACTTTTTCTAATTTTTCAATGTGAATCTCAAGCTTCTGTGTTCGTTTCGTGAACTTCTCTTCCAGTTGACTTGTATGGGCGGCAAGTGTTTCAGCGATAGCCATCATTTCTGTGACATCCTCAATCACAAGAAGAATAATGGGGGGGAATAATGCTGACGTGCTATTGAAATGAATTTGTCGCGCATTGAGGATCATGATCTTTCGACCAATGAAGGGGAACTCGTGCGCCACCTGGAAACCCTTAAAAAAGGTATTTTTTGGCAGGATGTTTTCGAGAAGCTTACGCAGGTCGGGAATATCCCACTGGCCATTCCCTAATTCATACACAACTTTACCCGCGGTGTCTCTGGGCTCGACCTGAAATGCGTGGTAGAAGGGGTCGTTAGCTGCCAGCACACGAAAATCTTTATCAAGAATAAGAATTGGTTCTCGCACGACATCCACAACAGTTTTAATGTACGTCCAACTTTCTTCCCATAGCCGTTCAAAAAAATCAGCTCCAATAGGCAGGTTTTTCTTCAGATGTTTTTTTTTGGGAGTTTTCATGTTAAGCAGAGCCGTGCAAGAAAACAGATTGTTACAGAATGTTACAGGATGGGTGTACTTTACATTAAAAATATGGTATACTTACGGTTCTAGAACACAAATCTCCTCGGCGCAAACTGTTTAGTGTTTGGCGCAAAACCACTGTAATGCCGATGTAACGAGGCCTAATCTCACCTCCGCAGGAATCCTTCAGGTTATTGCATATTGTTGATCGGCAAGAAGGTGACTGTAATTAGTTTGTAATAAGTTGGCTCTTCGCACGTCTCCATTTATTATCCCCCTAATCTACTATTTGGCCATGAAAAACGTCATATTTCTAGAAATAAATTTTCTTTATGAAAACTCAAGAAAAAGAAGTGCAACAAATGTCATCACTATTTACGTCGGCGTACCGCAGCTATGCGCCGGGCCTTAATGCGTTCGCGTCGTTAAGGGTACACAATCAGGAGCTCGGTGAAGATCTTGTCCAGGATACGTTCATAAAGACTTGGGCGTATCTTGTTAAAAACGGAAAGATCGAGATCATGAAGGGATTTCTCTACCATGTTCTCAAAGACCTCATTGTGGATGAATATCGGAAACACAAGACGACTTCTCTTGACGCTATGATCGAAAATGGTTTTGAGCCGAGTATCGGTAACATATCTCGTCTCGCAAATGTTTTTGACGGCAGGAATGCAGCACTTTTGATCAATGATCTTCCGCGGAAATACCAAAAGGTCATACACATGCGCTATGTACAGGATCTATCGCTTGAGGAGATAGCTCTTCTTACAAAGCAGTCAAAAAATACTACTACCGTGCAGGCCCATCGTGGGCTGGCGAAACTCAAAGTGTTATACAACGAGCATCACCCCAAGAAAGATCGACGCACGTTTTAATATTTTTTAGTATTTAAAGATATATGCCATGGACAATTATTACCGTTTTGTTGATTTTGTGGCTGCTCGGCTTCAGCTTTCATGTTGGAGGTAGTTTAATTCACACCCTGCTTGTCATTGCGCTCATCGTGTTTATTGCACGAATGTTGCTGTGAGAAACAGCGCAGTTGAATAGCCTACGTCCTCGGATTACTCTCCTTCCACTCGATGAGGTAGCACGCTTCGCGCTCGATCTTTGAGGATGCGCGGAGGAATTTTTCTTGTTTTTTGGGCACGAGAGGGAAGTGTGGTGATTCGTCGAGGGCTTGTGCGATATCCCACATACCTTCTTCAGAGGTGATCCATTCTGTGCCGAAAGGCTTGAGCGAAAATGGACGCGAGTAACGACGAAGTGTTTTCTTGCCGGACTTGGTCATAAAGTATTCGTGGAAGTACGAGAGCGCCAGTTCGTGGATGGTGCGATAGATGGGATCGCGGAATCGCAATACCGCGTGGTTGGTCTTGCTGATCGCACCCCAATAGCCGTTTTGTTTATACACCGTCACCACGTGGTCTTCATCGATCGGCAATGTCTGGAAATCAAGAAGGAGAGGGCGTTCTCCATGGAGCCAGAGTGCCGCGGCGGCGATGAAGGCTCCCTCTATGCAGTGTGCTTTTCCCTCGCGCAGTGCGACGCGGACCGAGTTGCAGGTGCCGCCCTTTTTCTCGTGATTGATGGGAAACTTATCCAAAAAGTCCTGGATCTTCTGCGGCGTAGAAAGCCGTTTCAAAATGACGTGTTCCTTGTGCGTGAGTCCGAGCGGGATAGACATACCTATAGTATGACAGAATTCGGGCAGATGCTCAAAATTTATGTATCAAAGTAATGTGGTATATAATTATAAGTATGAAAATTCGTAATATTGTTGGAGCCGTCATCATAGCCATTGTTATTCTGGTCGTCATGGCAGGGGAGACAACAAGAGTAACTACGAACGAGACTACGCTGGGCGCGCCCAGCCCAGCAGCTACCGTCAAACCCGACACAGGCGGACTTCCTAAGGTATATCAAAACGGGGCAGGTGGATTTTCGTTGCGGTATCCGGCGGGGTATGTCGTCGATGAGTCGTACCACTATCAAGGACTTGGCCCCGGGCAAGATATTTATGGGGTCAAATTCACGATTCCTCCTGCAATCGACAACATGACAAATCTCTCCGAAGATAGCTACATGAGCGTGGAGCTTCTTCCTCAATCGTCAACGTGTACGGCGAATCTTTTCTTGGATGATCCAAATGCTACCCCTAAAAGTGTTACCGATAACGGCACTGAATATTCCGTCGCATCGTCAATTGGTGCTGCGGCGGGGAATCGCTATGAAGAGACGGTTTATGCTATTCCCGGCACCAACCCGTGCATCGCAATGAGGTACTTTGTTCACTACGGAGTGCTTGAGAATTACCCCGAGGGGAGTGTTCAGGCGTTTGATCGGCAAGCCCTGTTTGACCAGTTTGATCAGATCCGTCGGACACTTACCGCCAGTCCGTAGGAGGTGCCTTCTGTGGACGCTTGTGATTTCGTGGTATAATCAGGGAACCTTTATAAGTCTAATTTTAAAATCCATATGAATTTTCTTTCAGGGTTTGGCAGTGGATGGGGGCCAATGGGTTCGTTTGCGTCATTTGGCGGCTTACTCATGATCGTTCTCGTGTGGTCGCTCTTTTGGAAAGGACTTGCGCTCTGGCATTCATCGCGTCGCGGGGAGCCGTGGTGGTTCATTGCGATGCTTCTCATTAATACCGCAGGGATTCTTGAATTGGTGTATCTCTTTGGATTCGCAAGTCTCAAGTTTGATGAGTTGTTTAAAATTACGGAAAAGAAATAGATGAAAAAAATAATTCTTTACGGAATTGGCATTTTGGCGGTCGTTGCCTTGATCGTCATGTATGTGATGCGCCAAGCAAATGTGCCCCCGCAGCAAGTGGTTAGCGGAGGATCGATCTATAAAAATGCCGTGTACACTATTGACGGCAATCCGGTGCAGCTCGTGGATGGAACCGCAAGCACGGAGGCGGCTCCCGGGTCTGCTTCAAAGATAACGACGCAGTATTTTGGCAACGAAGTGCGCGGCGATCTCAATGGTGATGGGTTGGAGGACGTCGCGTTCCTCTTCACTCAGAACAGCGGGGGCAGCGGCACCTTCTATTATGTGGCGGCTGCTCTGGGAAGTGATAAGGGATACATTGGCACGAACGCAGTTCTGTTGGGTGATAGGATCGCACCTCAGACGACTGAGTTTCGAGACGGTGAGGTCATGGTGAACTATGCAGACCGAGCACCCGGCGAGCCCATGACCGCAAAGCCGTCGGTCGGCGTCTCCAAGTATCTCAAGATCTTAAACGGCGCGCTCGTTGTTGCACGTTAAGAGATCTCAAGATCATGGAAAGGAAAGAGGATAAAAAAAGCCCCCCACTAGCAAAGAGTTTTGCGCATGCCGGGCGAGGTGTTGCAGTGTTTTTTGCCACCACGCGCAATGTGCGTGTGCACGGGGCAGTCTTTGTGGCGGCGGTTGCTCTAGGGTTTTTCTTCTCTATTACAAAGATCGAATGGATGATGCTCGTGCTTGCCAGCGGGCTTGTCTTCGCGACGGAAGCGATCAACACCGCGATAGAGATCGACATGGATCTCACCTCGCCGGAATTTCATCCCTATGCACGCGACACGAAGGATGTTGCCGCAGGGGCGGTGCTCATTGCTGCGATCACAGCACTCGTGATAGGAGTTTTGATCTTTGTGCCACATCTCGGTATTTTATAAAAACGTATGGCTTCAACCGTTCGTATTCTTGATCAGGTATTTTCCGTAGAAGAGACACTCGAAGGTGCCGGCGTGCGGCTTCATCGCGGATTTGGTCCCGCGCAGGTGCCGCGATTTGATCCGTTCCTGCTCTTTGATGATTTTAGCTCACCGCAACCCGCGGACTATCTTGCTGGGTTTCCTTGGCATCCGCATCGTGGGATCGAGACGGTCACCTATGTGCTTGATGGTGACGTCCGGCATCGTGATAGCATCGGGAACGAAGGAGTGATCGCACAAGGAGATATCCAATGGATGACTGCGGGGAGCGGTATCATACACGGAGAGATGCCTGAGGGGATGGGCGGTTTGCAGGGATTTCAACTGTGGGTCAATTTACCGCGCGGGCAAAAAATGATGACACCTCGTTATCAGGAAGTGAAGCGTAAGACGATACCGGAAGTACGTCTTGGCGAGCATGCTCGCGGGAAGGTCATTGCCGGGAAGGTCGCGGGGGTTGTTGGTCCGGTTGAAGATATTATGGCAAGTCCGCTGTACGTGGATATTATGCTTGAGCCGGAGAAAACGCTCGTACTGCCGGTGCGCGATGGAGACACCGTCTTTCTGTATATTATTGACGGAGCCTTGGGGACGGGAAGTGATGATGCGATTCGCTATGGGAAGGGTCTGATACTGCTCTTTGATCGCGGCGGAGACACGGTCGTTATTCGCGCCGGTGGGAACGGAGCCAGATTTTTACTTGTTTCAGGAACGCCCCTAGGTGAGCAGGTTGCATGGCGGGGGCCGATCGTGATGAACACAGAAGCCGAACTCCACACCGCATTTCGCGAACTTCAAGAGGGGACGTTCATACGCTGATGAAACACTACCATTTGACGCTGGATGCGCTATACTAAGTGAAGGTCGATTTTCAATATCAACATAGAATTTACTATCATGGCAAAAGGAAAAGATGCGAGGAAAGAGAAGAAGAAGCCAAAAGGAACCGGAAAGAAGAAATAAAAGTTCTTCGTCGAACCTATATTAGCTCCTCAGCTCGATACTAAAAGATACTATTTTTTAGTATTCTCGCTCTATGTCGCTAATAGTTTCCACAAAAAATGCTCTCTTGACCGGGAGCATTTTTTGTATGGTCGATGATAGGTTTTGGCCGGTGTGGTAGAATAGCACACATGAAGCAGACACAAGCACTCGATATTCTTAAGGCTGGTCGCAATGTCTATTTGACCGGTGCGGCCGGAAGCGGGAAAACACACGTTCTTAATGAGTACATCACCTATCTGAAGCATCGCGGGGTGGTGGTGGGGGTAACCGCATCGACCGGTATTGCCGCTACGCATTTGGGTGGGGTAACCATTCACTCATGGTCAGGGGTCGGGGTGAAGGAGACACTCTCTCAATACGAGATCGATGTGCTTATCGATAAGGAGTATCTTTGGAAGCGATTTGATAAAACACGCGTACTCGTGATCGATGAGATCTCGATGCTTTCGCCCAAAATGCTTGATATGCTCGACCAAGTGTGCCGGGCTATGAGGCGCAACGATAAACCGTTCGGCGGCATACAGGTTGTTCTCTCGGGAGATTTTTTTCAATTGCCGCCGATCGTGCGTGATGGGTCGCGGGTGGAATTCGTCAATGCGTCGCGCGCATGGAGTGAAATGGACCTGCGCGTTTGTTACCTTGATGAGCAATTCCGGCATGCGGACAACATGCTTGAGAATATTTTGAATGAAATGCGAGGAGGGGAAGTTTCGGACGAGACGCGACGCGTCCTTTTACGGCACGATAAGGAGTCTGCAAGCAAACGTATCCCTGAAGGAATCATTCCGACGAGGCTCTATACACACAATACTGATGTGGATGTACAAAATGATACGGAGCTGGCCAAGTTGCCTGGAGATGCGGAGGAGTTTGAAATGAAAACGAAAGGGAAGGGGAATCTCATTGAAGGGCTGAAAAAAGGAGTGCTTGCCCCCGAGACATTGCGACTTAAGAAAAACGCGGTGGTGATGTTTGTAAAAAACAATTTTGATGGCGGATATGTGAACGGCACGCTTGGAACCGTGGAGTCGATCAAAGAAGGCGTACCGATCGTGCGGACGTTTGGTGGCGAGCGGATCGCGGTGACTCCCGCGACGTGGGTGGTTGAGGAGCACGACAAGGTGCTTGCACAGATAGAGCAGATCCCTCTGCGCCTTGCGTGGGCGATCACGGTGCACAAAAGTCAGGGGATGAGCATGGATGCCGCTGAGATCGACCTCTCCAAGGCCTTCGTACCAGGGCAAGGATATGTAGCACTTTCACGTCTTCGCACGCTTGCGGGGCTTGTCTTGAATGGCATCAACGAGATGGCCTTCGCAGCACACCCGGAGGTTGCGGCACTTGACGAGCATCTTCGCCGTGAGTCAAAAAAATGGGAACAAGTCATCACGCGTTTTGATGCAAAGGCAATGCGTGGTATGCACGATGATTTTGTCGTGAAGTCAGGTGGTACCACGAACGAGAAAGAGATCGCTAAGAACAAAGTTACCGCCAAAGAGAAAAAAGGGCCGGCTGAGCGAATCCCTACTCAGGAGAAAACTCGCAAACTCATTGAAGACGGTCTCTCGCTTGAAGCAATAGCAAAAGAACGGGGTATGACGCTGGGGACGATCATCGCTCACCTGGAGACACTCAAAGAGCTTGATAAGAATATTGACCTCAAAAAATTCAAACCAAAGGAAGATGATCTGAAAAAAATTCAAAAAGCGTTTAATGCGACCGGGGATACGAAACTCACTCCGGTATATCAAAAACTCGACGGCGCGTACTCGTTTGAAGATATCCGTCTCGCACGGTTGTATTTTTAAGATCTCCTCATTCGCGGCTTCGAGCGGCATCGGAGCCGCGTACTGTGGATATCTCATTTCCTGTTGTCATTGCAGTGGTTTTTCGAGCAGCCGGAGGACATTGTTTCTCTAAAATAGAGATGTAGGGCTCCCTCGGGGAATGGGGTATACTGAGAAGTATGGGTAGTATTGATGTCTCAACGATCAAAACAGCGGTCTTCGGTGGTGGGTGTTTCTGGTGCACGGAAGCAGTTTTTGAGATGCTACGCGGCGTGGTGTCGGTCACTCCCGGTTATGCAGGCGGTACGATTGACAACCCGACGTATGAACAAGTATGCACAGGGGACACCGGGCATGCAGAAGTGATCCGTATTGAATTCGATCCGTCAAAAATATCTTATAGGGATCTCCTCACGGTATTTTTCGCAACGCATGACTCCACAACACTTAATCGACAAGGTGGCGATGTTGGCACACAGTATCGTTCGGTCATTCTCTATACTGATGAGGCACAAAAGAAAGATGCGGAAAAGCAGATCAAAGAGATCGACAACGAGAAAGGATCGGGGCATGTTGTGACGGAGGTAGTGCCTTTGAGAGGATTTTTTTCAGCGGAGGCATATCACAAAGATTACTACAAGAGGAATCCGGAAGCGGCGTATTGTCAGATCATCATCAATCCAAAACTTGAAAAGGTCCAAAAGACGTTTGAAAAACTTCTTGCGTCGCATCAATGATCACAACAACTATGAATACTACCAACCATAGTGGAGATGATATGCCAAAATCTGATGAAGAATGGAAGCGCATACTCACCCCCGAGCAGTACACGGTTCTTCGCGAGAAGGGGACTGAGGCTCCCGGGACGGGCGCGTTACTTCACGAGAAGCGAGCGGGGATGTATCGTTGTGCCGCGTGCGGCAATGAACTGTTTTCGGCTGAAACAAAGTTTGACTCCGGGACCGGTTGGCCCAGCTTTGACAAGGCAATTCCAGGGAGCGTAAACCTTGTTCGTGACGAAAGTCATGACATGGAACGAACCGAGGTCGTATGTGCACGGTGCGGATCGCACCTCGGGCACGTCTTTGACGATGGGCCGAAGGAGACAACCGGCAAGCGCTACTGCATGAACTCCGTGTGTCTGGCCTTTGAGGAGAACAAGACGCTCGATAACCCAAACAACGCATGAAACCTGTTGCTATTTTTGACATTGACGGAACGATTTTTCGGTCAAGTCTTTTGATCGAATTGGTGAACATGCTTATTGAGAAAGAGATCTTTCCCGTCGAGGCACGAAAGGTTTTTGAGGATGACTATACTGCGTGGGTTAACCGTGAGGACACCTATGAGCGATACATACAGAGTGTTGTCTCTTCGTTTTTGATGTATCTGAAGGGCGTTCACTATGGTGAACTTAAAGATACCGCCGATATTGTGTTGGAGCACCATCAACAGCGAGTCTATCGCTACACGCGAGACTTATTGAAAGAGCTTAAAGAAAAGGGGTACTTTTTACTCGCAATATCACATTCACCAAAACTTATTCTTGATGGCTTTTGTAAAAATCTTGGTTTTGATAAGGTCTACGGAATGATCTACGAGATCGGCCCCGAGGGTCGCTTCACGGGAATAATTGAAGACGAACATATCATTCGTAACAAGGCGAATGTTTTGCGGCGGGCGCTTGAGAAGGAGCATCTTGATCTCAAAGGATCGATCGGGGTGGGGGACACCGAGTCTGATATCTCATTTCTCGAGATCGTGGAGCGTCCGATCTGCTTTAATCCAAACACCGAGCTGTATCGGTATGCACGGCTGAATAATTGGAAGGTTGTCGTCGAGCGCAAAGATGTCGTCTATGAGCTTTGAGAAATAACGACATTTCCCCACTTGACAGCATTATGGGAATTGCGAGACAATAAAGGTTCCCCCAATTCTCCGTACGGACGTCAACTCTCGTACACTGTGTCGATCCTCCATTCTTTTTTTGCAAACGAATAAAGGTCGAGGCAATTAGCAGTTCTTTATCATTGCGGATCATTCCGATCCGCTCTCCACATCATGTCATCCCAAACGATTCGCACCATTGCGCGCCTGCGCACGTTTCGGATCCCTCCACGTAACGGCGTGGCACAAGGTGATGAGTATGGTCGTGCAGGACACGGGATCGCGCTCTGTGTCTCGTGCGGCAACATCCACTATCGCAAACAGTGGTTGCAGCCGCGCAGCGTCAGTATGCGTGAACTCAATCGTCGCGGCACGCCTATTACACGTACACTTTGCCCCGCGTGTTCCCTTGGCGCACGGGGGCTCTATGAAGGCGAGCTCCTCTTAGAGAATGTGCCGCCGTTACTTGAGGAGGAAATCGGAAGACTCATCAGAGGGTTCGGCCGTCGAGCGCAAGCTCACAATCCCCAGCACCGCATTATCGCCATTAAGCGCGAGCGGCGACACTGGAGGGTGACCACGACGGAAAACCAGCTTGCGGTAAAACTTGCGAAGAAGATCCAGGACTCGTTCAAACGAGCACTCCTCACGATCTCTCACTCGCGAGAACCCTACGAAGTAGGCCGCGTGCGTCTGATGTTCTCGTAAGCCTAACCTCTCGGGCAACCTGCAAGCCGGGGAGGGTAAGAATACGAGTACAAAAACACCTGGGGACGAGCATCCCAGGTGTTTTGCTATCCAATGAAAATCAGGACACATATTATAGCTTATAATAAAAGGGTAGATTTTTGCGAGAAAAATTGTAACTTAATTATTAGCGACTTTGTTTTCTTTGGTGCGAAGCACCTCAGAAAATAAGAAGTTCCCCTGTCGTACCGAGGAGCTAATACAGGCCTAATGTCCCTATCCTTTCAATTTCGCATTGATGCGGTATATGGACAAATATGCTGTAAAAAAATAGCACCAGAGAAAAAACTTTCCTTGGCATGGAAGATTTCCACAGTTTTAGAATGTGACCCTTGCTGATTTAGTGTTAAGATAAGGAATGATCGCGTGCTCAGCTCGGGTGGTTTTTAGTAATAGGTGCAGTCATTTTGAATGTCAATAAAAGTTCTTATGTTTGGCTGGGAGTTTCCTCCGCACAATAGTGGCGGTTTGGGTACGGCCTGTTTCGGACTCACGAGAGCACTTGCTCGTGAAGATGTTGAAGTGCTATTTGTTCTTCCGAAGCGCGTTGCCGTTACCGCCGAGTACGCGAGGCTGCTCTTTGCAGATGAAGGGACGATACGGATACAAGAGGTCGCTTCGTCCCTCACTCCTTACGTCACCGCAAGTCGCTACTCCGAAGAATTTGGGCGGATAGGCGATTCGTTATACGGTCCGACACTTTTTGATGAAGTACGGCGTTACGCGCTTCGTGCTCGCGAGATCGCAGCACGTGAGCAGTTCGATATCATTCATGCCCATGACTGGCTCTCGTTCCTTGCAGGACTTGCCGCGAAAGAAGTGAGTGGCAAACCACTCGTGCTCCACATGCATGCAACAGAATTTGATCGCACGGGAGGGCAAGGAGTGAACAGTGATGTATACGCCATTGAGCAGCGTGCGATGCAGGCCGCCGACAAGATCATTGCGGTGAGTAACTACACAAAACAAAAAATCGTAGAGCAGTACGGTATTCATCCCGAGAAAGTGAGTGTTGTGCATAACGGTATTGATGTGGAAGATTACACACATCAGATCGAGCGTCTTGAGACACTCCGTGCCAATGGCAACAAGGTGGTGCTTTTTACCGGGCGGCTTACGGTGCAAAAAGGTCCCGAGTATTTCATACGCGCCGCCAAGCGCGTTCTCTATTTTTGCCCCAATACACTTTTTGTCATCGCAGGGTCAGGGGACATGGAGTACCGTCTTATGCAGGAAGCCGCATCACTCGGGATATCAGACAGGGTTCTCTTCGTGGGGTTTGTTCGCGGAGCAGAACTTGATGCTCTGTATCGTACCGCGGATCTTTTTGTAATGCCGTCGGTATCTGAGCCGTTTGGCATTACGCCGCTTGAGTCGGTCATCAATGGCACTCCTGTGCTCCTTTCAAAACAATCCGGTGTCGCTGAGGTGCTTACTCATGCGCTCAAAGCTGATTTTTGGGATACCGACGAGCTCGCCAACAAGATGGTTTCCGTGCTTGAACACGACGCGCTTCAATCAACACTCAGCTCGTATGGCAGTGCCGAGGTGCACGGACTCACCTGGAAGCGCGCTGCGGAGAAATGCGTCTCGATCTATCATGATCTTCTCTTTGCTCCGGCACTCGTTTCGTAATACACTACGCGTATGACATCAACTTGTTTTTATTTTCAAGTACATCAGCCCTTTCGCATAAAACGGTACCGTATTTTTGATGTCGGGAATGATCGCGATTATTTCGGCGATCAATCCGAGCGCGATACCAACAATGCCAAAGTATTTCGTAAGGTTGCGGAGAAATGTTATCTCCCCGCAAATCGTACGCTCCTCGAGCTCCTTGAACAGCACCCTGAGTTTAAAGTGAGCTTCTCATTCTCGGGGGTGTTCCTCGAGCAAGCTGCGCTCTATGCTCCTGAGGTGATCGAGTCATTCCAGCGGTTGGTTGCCACCGGCCGCGTCGAGGTTCTTGGCGAGACGTACTATCACTCGCTTTCATTCTTGCATTCTCGCGATGAGTTTCGTGCACAGGTGAACCTGCACCGCAAAAAAATTCAAGAACTTTTTGGCGTGACGCCGACAGTCTTTCGTAATACGGAGCTCATTTATCACAATGATCTTGCGCAGGAAGTTGAAGCGATGGGGTACAAAGGAATTCTTGCGGAAGGGGCAGACCACATCCTTGGTTGGCGAAGTCCGAATTTTCTCTATAATCCGCCGGGAAGCACCAAAACAAAATTACTTCTCAAGAATTATCGACTCTCCGACGACATTGCATTTCGGTTCTCTTCGCGTGAGTGGGCGGAATATCCGCTCACCGCACCGAAATTTGCCTCTTGGGTGAACGAAACGAACGGCAATGGGAATGTGGTCAACTTGTTCATGGACTATGAGACCTTCGGTGAACACCAATGGGAAGACACGGGCATCTTTTGGTTTCTCCGGTCACTCCCCGAAGAAATTTTGCGCCATCCGGACAATGACTTTGTGACGCCGTCTGAGGCGATCGATCGTTATGATGCGGTTGCAGAGATCGACGTGCCCCACTATGTATCGTGGGCTGATGTTGAGCGCGACCTTTCGGCGTGGCTTTCCAATCCGATCCAGCACGACGCGATGCGTGCGATCTACGCGGTCGAACATGAGGTGCTTGAGAGCGGTGACGCACACCTGATTCACGACTGGCGCAAACTGCAGACGTCCGACCACTTCTACTATATGTGTACCAAGTGGTTCACAGACGGCGATGTGCACAAATATTTCAGCCCCTATGATTCACCCTACGAAGCGTTTATTGCGTATATGAATGTGCTGCGGGACCTTCGGCTCAGGCTCGACATCATCAAACAGAACCGTGCCGCAGCTGTTGGCGTGGCCCAATTAATTTCTTCCCCTGCGTATGCCTAAATCTCTCACTTTAGGAAATGGCAATATCATGGCGTGTCTCGACAAGAATGCCGAGGTGCGCGACTTCTACTATCCCTATATCGGCCTTGAGAACCACATTGGCGGGCACAATACACATCGTGTGGGGCTCTGGACGGAGGGGAAGTTGGCGTGGCTCCATGATCCGACATGGAACGTTACGGTTAACTGTGAGAACGGCGCGCTGATGGGCAATACCCAGTGCGAGAACAAAACGCTCGGGCTCGATCTTGCGCTTTATGACGTGGTCTACAATGAAAAAAATGTGTTGCTTCGCCATGCGGTGATCTACAACAAATCACCAAATCGTCGTACGGTCAAAATGTTCTTTGGGCATGAATTTGAGATCTATGAATCACATAGCGGTGATACCGCATACTATGATCCTCGCAATAAGACCGTGATCCATTACAACGGTCGGCGGGTGTTTCTTGCCAATGGCGTGACCAGTGCCGGCTCGAGTTTCAGTGAATACACCACCGGAATTTTTCATATTGAGGGGAAGGAAGGTTCATATAAAGATGCTGAGGACGGTCAGCTTTCAAAAAACCCCATAGAACACGGACCAACGGATTCAGTGCTCGGGTTTTCTTTTGAGCTCGAGCCGGAAGGGCAGGCAGACGTCTATTACTGGCTCGCTGCGGGCAAGTCAATAGAAGAAGTTCATGAACTCAATACATACGTACTTGGCAAGAGTCCCGAGCATCTCATGCGCACCACGAGGGACTTTTGGCGCGCGTGGTCAACCAAGCAGAATTTTAATTTTTATGGGTTGGATGACAACATTGTCTCACTTTTCAAAAAGTCTCTCTTTACGGTGCGTGTCCATGCTGATAACCATGGGTCCATCATTGCCTCCGGCGACTCGGATGTTCTCAATGGGCGCGATACCTATGCGTACATGTGGCCGCGCGATGCGTCGTATGCGGCATTAGCCATGGATCTTGTCGGGGACTCTAATGTCGCGTTGCGATTCTTTCAGTTTTGCAATACGGCGATCACGAGCGACGGATACTTCATGCACAAGTATCGTCCTGATGGATCGCTTGGCAGCTCGTGGCATCCATGGGTTGCGCGGGATGGAGTGACTGAGCATTTCCCCATTCAAGAAGATGAGGCTGCACTTCCGCTCATTGCACTCGCGCGCTATTACGATACCACCAAAGATCTTGAGTTCATTGAGAGTGTCTATAATTCGCTGATCAAGAAAGCGGCGGATTTCATGGTGGTGTATCGTGATGAAGCAACGGGCCTCCCCAAGCCAACGTATGATTTGTGGGAAGAAAAATACGGAGTGACTACGTTCACTGCCTGTACGGTGTATGGTGCGCTCATTGCCGCGGCACGCTTTGCCGAGATCCTGGGCAAGACCAAAAGCCAGAAACTCTACACCGACACTGCGCATCAGGTACGGGAAGGGATTCTCAAATATCTCTATGATGCGGAGAGCGGGCTGTTTCTTAAAATGATCAACTTCGAGCACGATGCGATCGTTGCCGATAAAACGATTGACATGTCGAGTGTGTACGGAGTGTATGCGTTCGGCGTGCTTCCCCATGCTGATCCTCGCGTGGCGCGCGCAGTCAAGCTTACCGAAGAACGCTTGTCAGCGCATACGTTTGTGGGAGGTATCGCGCGCTATGAAGGGGATCGTTACTATCGAAAAAATGAGGAGGGTCCCGGCAACCCTTGGTTCATTACGACGCTGTGGCTTGCGCAGTACCACATTGCAATTGCTGAACAAGAAAAAGATTTTGAGGTCGTGAAAAAGTGGCTTAATTGGGTGGTTGACTATGCGGCGGCATCAGGAGTACTCTCTGAACAGCTTGACCCCAAGACGGGTGAACAGCTCTCTGCGGCCCCACTCGTCTGGAGTCATGCGGAATACGTCATTACTATCATTTCTTACCTCGATAAACTCGAAGAACTTGGCATATGTCAGAAGTGCAACCCAGTATATTAGAAAGCGAAGGGAAACGGGGGATGATCGCTCCAACGATCATCGTTATCTTTGGCGCGACGGGAGACCTGAGCCAAAAGAAACTCCTCCCCGCGCTTTTTCGATTGTTTTGTGCAGGGTATCTTCCGGCGGCATTGCGCATTGTGGGGTTCTCGCGCCGTGATCTTGGCGATGAGGGGTATCGTACTTTCGCGCGTGAGGCACTTGCGGTCACTGCGGGAGAGAGAAAGACCGAGCTTGAGCACTTTCTTAACCGCCTGACCTATATTGCCGGTGATTTTATGCTTCCCGCAAGCTATCAGAAGCTCTCAGACGGATTGATCGTTGTGGAGGGGGAAATGGGGCAGTGTGCCAACAAACTTTTCTATCTTGCGGTTCCTCCGGTATCGTACGAGCCGATCTTTAAAGAGCTCGCCGACTCAGGTCTTACGATTCCGTGCAGCGACGAGTTGGGGTGGACGCGTGTCTTAGTGGAGAAGCCATTTGGCAATAATAACGAGACCGCGGCGGCGCTTGATCGTACCCTTGGGCTGCTCTTTAAAGAAGAACAAATATTTCGTATTGATCACTATTTGGCCAAGGAGGCGCTGCAGGATATTTTAATGTTTCGATTCTCTAATCTTATTTTTGAGCCACTCTGGAACAAAAACTATATTGACCGCGTGGAGATCAAGCTCTTCGAGTCGCATGGCATAGCGGAGCGAGGCGTATTCTATGATGGACTCGGTGCTCTCCGGGATGTGGGACAGAACCATCTTTTGCAGATGCTTGCGCTTGTCGCAATGGAGAATCCCGGAGGACTTGATGCTGCTGCGGTCCGTGAAGCTCGTGCAAAAGTCCTGCAAGCGCTTCGTCCTATCACAGCGTCGAGTGATGCTCTGGAGCGCACGGTGCGAGGGCAGTATGCAGGGTATCAAGATGAGGCAGGGGTAGCCGCAGGGTCTCAGACCGAGACATATTTCCGTATACAAGCATTCGTGGATAATGAACGATGGCACGATGTACCATTTTATCTTGAAAGTGGCAAAATGCTTGAACGAGCGCTTGCCGAGGTCGTCATTACTTTTAAGGGGACTGAGTCATTTTTTTGTCGCTCCAAGGAGAACCATCATCATGCAAATATTCTGACATTTCGTATTCAGCCGGACGAGGGCATTTCCGTGCTCTTTTGGGCGAAACAGCGCGGTTTTACGTCTCAACTCGAACCAAAGAAACTCGCATTCTCGTACCGCGAAGAAGGCGGCGGGAGCACGCGTATTCCTGACGCCTACGAGCGTGTTCTCTATGACGGCATTGCCGGGGATCAGATCCTTTTTACGAGTACGGACGAGGTGATGGCGGCGTGGAAGTTCATCACGCCGATCATTGAACACTGGAAAGAAACACCGCTTCATCAATACGAAAAGGGGAGTACCGGGCCGCGGGTGGAGAAATAAAAACACGGTGTTCGTAAGAACACCGTGCCATGAACAAACTGAGGAGGGGGTAATTAGACGAGATATTTCGTTGCGGTAACATGGAATAGTCCATTATCGATGTAGCGCTGGAATATCGCACCGTATTCGTCCAAGTCGTAAAGATACCCGAGATCTGATCCAAAAGCAGAAACATCCCTTTCGGTGGAGTTATCGTTATTCTCGACT
>MHUS01000010.1:29290-39676 GCA_001823505.1 Candidatus Yonathbacteria bacterium RIFCSPHIGHO2_01_FULL_51_10
CAAGGCATTTGTCCTCATGGACTACCAAGTATATTTCCCAATCTCCCTCACACAGGGAATCACTAGGAAAATAGAGCGTTGAACGCGCTTCACCATATATTTTCATGGCGCGGGGCTCTCGCTGTGGTAAAGAGAAAATTGGTTTGAAGAACTGGCGGATTCTTTCGATGTCTTGAAGTGTGCCCACGGGTAACCCTCCTGGTGAAATTACTAAATACTACAATTACATATTATTTCTATTGTGTCAATTGCCCATAGGGTGCATGCTTCTGGTACAATAAACCCATGAAAAAGATCGGCTACATTGGACTTGGGAAGATGGGGCGCAACATGGTGGAGCGTCTCTTGGGTAAGGGGTGGAGTATCGTTGCGTACGATGCACTTCCTGCAAATGTCGCGCTCGCGGCAGAGCTCGGTGCTGAGGGGGTTGTCTCACCACAAGCCGTCGTCGAGCACCTCTCATCTCCACGTCTTATCTGGATCATGGTTCCGCACCAGGCGGTGGATGAAGTACTTGCGCAGGTCACGCCCTACCTGCAAGCAGGAGACACGGTTGTCGATGGCGGCAACTAGAATTTCAATGAAACGGTCCGCCGCGGCAAAGACCTTGCCGAGAAGGGAATTCACTATTTGGATGTCGGCACGTCGGGCGGTCCCGGCGGAGCAAAGGATGGCGCGTGCCTCATGATCGGCGGGGAGAAAAAAATATATGATAAATACGAAGCTCTCTGGAGCGACATGGCTGCGCCAAATGCCTACGCATATCTGGGTGCGAGCGGCGCCGGGCACTTTGTGAAGATGGTGCATAACGGTATCGAATACGGCATGATGCAGGCGATCGGTGAAGGGTTTGAGGTATTGCGCGCGGCGCCATTTAAGGTTGACCTCATTGAGGCCGCGCGCATTTATAATAATCAAAGCGTTATCGAATCGCGCCTGACCAAGTGGCTCGAGGACGGCCTGCGAAAAGAAGGCGTTGAGTTAGAACATATCTCAGGAAGTGTTTCTGCGAGCGGGGAGGGTCTTTGGACGGTGGAGACGGCAAAAGAGCTTGGCGTGCCGGTGCCGGTCATCGCAGGGTCTCTGCGCTTCCGTGAGGATTCGCATGCAAAACCGAGCTTTACCGGCAAGATCCTCTCACTCCTCCGCAATCAATTTGGTGGGCACGAAGTTACATCGCGTACGTAATATCATATGGAGCTCGCCACCTCAGCACGAACTGATGCAGCAACTTTCTTGGCGGGGGATCTTTCGCGCATGCTTATGGATTATCAAAAGCGCGCCATCCCCACACTCCTGTTCTTGTCTGGCGGTTCCGCGCTCACGGCGCTTGACGGCATTACTCCTGAGTCACTCAGTGGACTTATAACGATCACAACACTTGATGAACGGTATGATCCAACCGGCCGGAACGCCAATTTTGTCGCGCTCTCGAAAGCCCCTTTTTTTCGGCGCGCGGAAATGCGCGGTGTGCAGATCGTTGACACCTGTGTACTGGTCGGCGAATCACAAACTGAACTCGCAGATCGCATGGAAAGCGAAGTGCGTGCGTGGAAGACGCAGTACCCCCAAGGCGTGTGCATCGCCATTGCCGGAGTTGGCGCGGAAGGGCACATTGCGGGGATGATGCCATATCCCGAGAATCCACCGCGGTTTGCGGAGCTTTTTGAAGGCGAGCGGTGGTTCATTGGGTATGATGCGAAGAATAAAAATGAATTTCCTCTGCGTGTAACGGCAACGATGACATTTTTGCGGAAACTTACCCATGTTTTTGCCTATATACAACAAAAGGGAAAGGAGGCGGCGATTGAAAAAATGAAGACACCGGGGCCGCTTGCAGAATGTCCGGCACGAGTTCTCCAGGAGATACCCGGCGCACTCTATCTCCAAACATAACACATGCATTTTCTAATACACTCATCCTATGTATATATTGTTTGATATTGGCGGAACCAAAATGCGCGTTGCGGCAGCGAGCGGTACCGGTTCCTTCACGGAACCGCAGATCGCGCCGACCCCGCAAAATTTTGAAGAGGGGATCGTAACTCTTGTGCGGATGGCAAAAACAGCGGCGGGAAGCGAGCCCATCGAGCGTATTGTGGGCGGGATCGCCGGAACGGTAGACAAAGAGAACGGCAGCGTGATGAACGAGCGGCATTTGCCTGACTGGTCAGGAAAACCCTTCCAAAAAGCCGTTTCTGAGGCCCTGGGGGCCCCTGTGACGATAGAAAATGATGCGGCAATGGTTGGGTTGGGCGAGGCTCATTTTGGGCGGGGAAAGGATTTTCGATTGTTGCGTATCTGACCATTAGCACCGGGGTTGGAGGTGCCCGTATTGTGAACGGCGTAATCGATGAGTCAACTCGCGGGTTTGAGCCAGGGCGTCAAACCATTGACCCGGACAATACACTGTGTCCCACATGCCCCGGGAACACATTTGAAGACTATGTCTCGGGCACCGGTGTAGAAAAACGGTTCGGGAAAAAACCGGCGGAGATCACTGACACCGCAGTATGGGATGAGCTCGCAAAGTTTTTGGCGTACGGAGTGAACACGACGGTCGCGTATTGGTCTCCGGATGTTGTGGTTCTTGGCGGATCCATGATGCGCGAAGTTGGAATCCCCGTTGACCGTGTACAAGAGCACCTCAAAGAAATTTTCCACATTACGGCCGACATGCCAAACGTAGTGAAAGCAACGCTCGGCGACTTAGGCGGCCTCTATGGCGCTCTTGCGTACGCACAAGGAAAAGGCGCGGAGTAGTCTCGCGCGCCTCTTTCTTCTTATTAAAATTTGAACTCCAAGATCAGCTGGTTGCGTTGAATCTTGAAGCGGCTTTCCCCGGTGAGTGTTCCACCAAACATTTGAATGTGAGTCCTGCGCGGCTCACTTCGCAGAGAAAATGATCCCTCGCCATTCTTATTGAGGAGATACTCAAGGTGAACACCCTTGCCACCAATACTCATGACTTTTCCGCCACTGATTCCTTGTGGCCCGCCAAGCTGAGGAAGATCACGGTACCTATCTTCATCGGCGCGTGCGGACAATGCGCAACAGAAAACAAGGAACAACGGAATGATTTTCATATATCCCCCCCGCTGATATGATGTACAACTACCTGATACCCTACCTATAATGGTAGAGCGGTTACCATACAAGGTCAATGGATGGGTGTGGATATGAAAAAGTCGCCCCGGCGTAGTGGCCGGGGCGACAAAGACTCAGACGGCTGCTGGCTCTTTCAACAACCGTTTTCGCTCGAATGTTTTGAACATTATGTTGTACGGTGAGTCGTCGCCTTTTGGGTGTTCAACCGTCTCACCTACTTGCATCCAGTAACGGAAGTCTACCGCCGGGAAACGGACGTCACCCTCAAACTCACTGTCGATGAAGGTGAGGTAGAGCCGGTCAGTGTGCGGCAGAAATTCACGATACACCGTAGCTCCACCACCGATCATGACTTCAGAAACACCATTTTGGAGTGCAAGCACTTTCGCAGGTGCGAGTGCTCCTTCCACCGATTCAGCCATGGCAACACCGTCACGTTCAATGTCCCATTGATGGCTTAGTACGATGGTGGCACGTCCGGGAAGCGGTTTGCCACCGAAGTAATCGTACGTCTTACGTCCCATAATGAGCGGTTTCCCCATAGTGAGCTCGCGGAAATGTCTCATATCGGCGGAGATCTTTTCCCACGGCATACCGAAGTTGTCTTGGTGTGCAGTGTTACCGATCAGACCGTTTCGATCGAAAGCCGTGATGATACTGGTATTGATATGTTTCGGTATGACGGGTGGGTCATAGTGCGAAGACTGCGTTGACATAGATACCTCCAGGTGTGTTATGGAATCCGCTCTGAGCATACGTTGCTGCATAAATGATGTCAAATATGGTATGGTTGCGTACATATGCAGCCGCTATCATTTCAGATACAGAAAAAATTGCCTGGCGCGCTTGGGCGTGCGGGGGTTTTAAGTACACCGCACGGAGAGATCCAGACGCCGGCGTTCGTGGTGGTGGGAACAAAAGGCACCGTGAAAGCGCTCGCTCCCGAGCAAGTAGCGTCACTTGGTGCGCAGGTAGTGCTTGCCAACACCTACCATCTGTATTTGCAGCCGGGCGACACTCGCGTGCGCGATCAGGGCGGGCTGCATCGGATGATGCATTGGGACAAGCCGACCATGACGGACTCCGGGGGCTTTCAGGCGTTCTCGCTTGGCGCGGCGTTTGGGAGTAATGTAAGTAAGATCGCAAAAGGAAATGATGCTGCTCAAAATAGTGAGGAGGTTACCGGGGACGAACTTGAAGAGCCGGCAGGGAAGCTGGCAAAGATCGACGAAGATGGTGTTACCTTTCGATCCCACATTGACGGAAGCGAGCATAAGTTTACCCCGGAGCGGTCAATCGAGATCCAGCATAATCTTGGTGCGGAGATGATCTTTGCGTTCGATGAGTGCACGTCGGCGCAAGCTTCATATGAATACCAGAAAGAAGCGTTGGGTCGTACGCATCGTTGGGCCGAGCGAAGTTTGGCGGCGCACAAGGCGAACGGGGATGCGGCACAGAAGCAAGGGTTGCTGGGTATCGTGCAGGGAGGGCGTTTCAAAGACCTCCGGGAGGAGAGTGCGCGTTTTCTTGCCGGGCTCTGTCCGCCGGCTGGCGGATTTGATGGTTTCGGTATCGGCGGGTCATTTGATAAAGAAGATATGTATACCGCCGTGGGGTGGGTCAATGCGATCTTGCCGGAGGATAAGCCGCGGCATCTGCTTGGTATTGGTGAGCCGGCGGATCTCTTTGGCGGGGTGGAGAATGGCTGTGATCTTTTTGACTGCGTGGCGCCCACGCGTATGGCACGGAATGGAACGATACATACCGCAAACGGCCGCATCAATATCTTTAATGCAAAATTCCTTGACGACCTTGGGCCGATCGACGACGGGTGCGCATGCTATACCTGTTCACCCCGCCACGGCGGGGCAGGCTACACTCGCGCGTACCTGGCGCATCTCTTTCGTGCGAAGGAAATGTTTGCGGGGACGTTAGCGTCAATTCATAACCTTCACTTCATCATCAAACTTGTTGCGGACATCCGGCAGTCTATTTTAGACGGGACGTTTACAGATTTTAAAACATCGTTTCTCGCGCGGTACTATAGGAAATGAAAAATTGAACGGCCCATATGCTGGGCCGTTCGGGGTGCATCCGGAACCTTTATTACGGATTTTCTTTGGAATTCAAGCGAATTGGTACTTGTTCGTACACGCGATGACCTGTTTCGCCGTCAACGGAAACAATTCGTATGAGGAGCTTTCCTTCTTCCTCAACGAGTAGCAGTGACACCATTTCAAACGATCTGAGAGACGGGTTTTCGGCGTTCAACTGTGGGTTGGCCACGGCACTCTCCTTTGTTTCGTCGTATGCGGAAAGGAATCCCTGCATAATCGTGTGCTCCTACTATAACGATACCGCGGGGGTGATTTGCCGTCAATTGCATAAAAACAAAGCGGCCCGGGGTGGGGCCGCCTAAAAACTGTCTATTACGGTGTTAGTTCTTCACGATAAGCGCTTGCGAGCATCTCCAGAATTCTTGGATCTGCCAGACCTGTCGGTTCGGGTAAGGAAGTGTGAACTGGGACAAGCCCGCAATCCACAAGCTCGCCGATCAAAAGACACTGGCATCCGATCCGTGATATTTCTTCTCGCTCAGCGATCTGCTCAGGAGTCATTGCTTCCCATATGATCCCAGTATTAACGACGAACTCCCATTTGTAGAGATCAATCATGTTCATGCCGGGCCCGCTTGTTAATCCACGCTTGCGTGCAAGAAGACGGAATAATCGACACAAGCGCTTGGTTTGGGGGAACCGGTCGACCAGTATCGTATTCAAAGCATACATCCTGCGCTCAAGTTCAACGCGTTCTTTTTGCGTAGTGCAAAACATCTCACAGAAATCTTTGTCACCGCTAGTGATCTTTTCCAAGAAGCCAACGGTGATACTGCCAATAAGTTCATTACGCTCAAATGGTCCGTAATCCACGCGTACTGAGAAGAACTTAACTCCACCCTCTTCTCTTTCTTGATTTCGAAACCACGCACAGAACTTCCTTGTTTCAGGAAACCGCCCATCTTGTAGTGCTATCATGTCGCTTTCCTCCGTATGATTTTGAAGAGCCAGGCAATCGGTTGAAAATACAACTTGAATGCTTCAATGGCTATTTGCCACACATTTTTGTTGCATGTGGGGGGGTACCCATAAATCACCTCCGGCTGTTTGTGAACCTCTAAATCTACGATATAGTACAATGTTCACATAGTCAATCATGAGTAATTTCAAGCTTAGATCAGAGTGGGCGCCGGCGGGGGACCAACCCAAGGCCATCAAAGAGCTTACTGCCGGCCTCAAGAAGGGCATGCGCTACCAGACGCTCCTTGGGGTAACCGGCTCGGGCAAGACCTTTACCGCGGCAAATATCATCGCCGCGGTGGATAAGCCGACCTTGGTCATCGCTCACAACAAGACGCTTGCCGCACAGCTTGCGCAGGAGTACCGAGAGTTCTTCCCCGAGAATGCGGTACACTACTTCGTCTCGTATTACGACTACTACCAGCCGGAGGCGTACCTACCGACGACTGATACCTATATTGAGAAGGATGCACAGATCAACCAAGAAATTGATCGTCTCCGCCACGCGTCCACGCAAGCCCTGCTCACACGCAAGGATGTGATCATCGTCGCGTCAGTATCGTGCATCTACGGCATCGGCTCTCCGGTGGAATACCAGAAGCAGAACATTACCCTGAAGGTGGGAGAGAAGACCGATCGCCGCACGCTCATGGAGCGGCTCGTGGGGATCCATTTTGACCGTACCAATGCAGATCTCTTGCCCGGCCAAATGCGTGCCATCGGCAATCGACTCGAGGTGATGCCGGTATCGGAAAAAGTGGTGTATTTGATCGAACTTGCGGGTGGTGCCGTGCAGTCCATCGTGCAGATCGACGCCATTACGCGCGGTATTCTGGGACATCTCGATACATTATTCTTGTTCCCCGCAAAGCATTTTGTTACCGAGAAGGACCAGCAGGCACGGGCGGTCAAATCCATCAGGGCAGAGCTTACCGCTCAGCTTAAGAAGCTCGAGAAGGCAGGGAAGCTGCTTGAAGCAGAACGTCTCAAGCGTCGTACGAACTATGACCTCGCTATGATTCGCGAGGTCGGGTATTGCAACGGCATTGAGAACTACTCACGTCATATGTCAGGCAAAGCACCGGGAGAGCCACCGGATACACTGCTCTCGTATTTCCCACATAAAGCTGATGGGAGCCCGGATTTTCTAACGATCATCGATGAATCGCACGTTACGGTGCCGCAGATCGGCGGGATGTATGCAGGGGACGCCGCGCGTAAGAAGAATCTGGTGGAGTACGGCTTCCGGCTTCCGTCTGCGGTAGACAACCGCCCGCTTAAAGCCGATGAATTTGAAAAACGCGTGGGGCAAGTGATCTTCACCTCGGCGACACCCGCTAATTATGAACGTGAGGTGAGCGGGCAGATCGTGGAGCAGGTGATCCGACCAACAGGCCTTACCGATCCGGAAGTTCTGGTCCGCCCGATCGTTGAGAAGGGCGCATACCAAGGCCAGATCAAAGACTTCATGCGTGAGGCGGAGATCGTTATCAAACGCGACGAACGCGCGATAGCCACAACCCTCACGAAAAAGATGGCAGAGGATTTAAGCGAGTACCTTAAAGAAAAGGGTATCAAAGCGGAATACCTCCACAGCGATATCAAAACGATCGAGCGCATTACCATTCTGACAGAGTTTCGTCGGGGAACTTTTGACTGTCTTGTGGGGGTTAACCTCCTTCGTGAAGGATTGGATCTGCCTGAGGTTTCGCTCATTGGAATTTTAGATGCTGACAAAGAAGGATTCCTGCGCTCTGAGACGTCGCTCATCCAGATCATTGGTCGTGCGGCACGCAATGTGTCAGGCAAGGTTATCCTCTACGCCGACCACATGACGGGGTCTATTGAACGTGCAATGGGGGAAACCAATCGCCGACGGGCGATCCAGTTGGCGTACAATAAAAAGAATGGGATCACCCCGGTCACCATCAAGAAAAAGATTCACGACATTACCGACCAGCTTCAGAGCGATCATGAGAAAGCGGTGCGTGCCGATCTGGCCATGGACGCGGAGATATTCTCGGGCAACAAACGTAAGCTGATTCGCCTCAAGCAGCAGCAGATGAACGAAGCGGTCAAAGCGCTTGATTTTGAGACCGCGGCGCTCTTGCGGGACGAAGTCATATTCCTTGAAGGTAAGCCCGAGCCCAAAAAACCTGCCCCACGGAAGCGGCGTTGACACCCGATTTTAACAGGAGTAACGTAAGCACAGGCAATTAGACAAAATGGGGGATATTACGATGGCCACGATAGAGTACGATGATGTCGTATCATTAATTGGTACACTTCTCATCGCAATCGATGCACAAAGTACTTTGTGTGAGAACTCAGAGAGCATGGCGGAGTTGCGGGTGCACGAGAAACATTTCATCCTGATGAAAAAGAATCTCCTGATATTGTTTGACCATGTGCTCGGTGGAGACCATGGAACTATCACAAAGGCTGTTCAACGGGCAGGCGAGACTGCAGGAATCGAAATACAAGAGGGGTTTTTTGAATGGCTTAGAGAAGACGATGGATTATTTGATTCTGAAAATTCTCTCACCTCAAATCTCGAAGGGAGAACACTTCAATAGGTTGATACACGCCCGGACCATAGGTCCGGGCGTCTCTTGTTGCGCATACCCTGAAACCTGCTAGTATTGCTTCTATACACCCCCTACGCGACAAACGCGCGGGGCGTTCGTTACGTCAAACATCTACATGAAAGAACAACCACTACGAAAACATAACCATCCGGGACTGGACAAAATCATTGTCCGCGGTGCTCGTACCCACAATCTCAAGAACATCACCGTGGAGATGCCGCGCAATGCGATGATCGTTTTTACCGGCCTCTCAGGGTCGGGGAAATCGTCGCTTGCCTTTGATACGATCTTTGCCGAGGGGCAACGGCGCTACGTGGAGTCGCTTTCTGCGTATGCACGGCAATTCTTGAACCAAATGCAGAAGCCTGATGTGGACGAGATCGTGGGGCTCTCGCCGGCGATTTCCATTGACCAAAAAAGTCGTTCCAATAATCCGCGCTCGACCGTTGCTACTATCACCGAGATCTATGACTACTTGCGTGTTCTCTATGCGCGCATCGGCAGACCATACTGTCTCGTTTGTGAACGCCCGATCGAAAAGCTTTCTACGGACGAGATCCTTTCGTTCGCATCGGATCACATGAAAGAGGTGAGTAAGAAAAAAGGCGGCGGTACCATCAAGATATTCGCGCCGCTTGTCCGCGGACGTAAGGGTGAATACTACCAACTCCTCTATGATCTCTTGGGTAAGGGGTATGCGACCGTGCGTGTGGATGGGGTAGAGCACAGCCTTCGCGAACAGATCATTCTTGATAAAAACAAGAAGCATACGATCGATGTGCTGGTGGACGAGATCGCACCGGCAGACCTTAAGGCAGCGGGCAAGAGCGGCCCTGCTCGAAACGTTTCGCGCAGCGATGCAGGCGGGCGTGAGCGACTCTATGACGCGGTTGATCGAGCACTTACCGAGTCCAAGGGGCTTGTAGCGCTTGTATCACCCGGGGATGAGTTCTTACTTTCCTCAAAATTCGCCTGTCCACATGATGGGTTTTCATTCCCTGAGATCGAGCCGCGCCTCTTCTCCTTCAACTCGCCATATGGGGCATGTGCTGCATGTAACGGCCTGGGAACCAAATACTTTATGGGCATAGAGCCCTGCCCTGACTGTGGCGGAGCTCGTTTGCGCAAGGAAGCTCTTGCGGTGCGCATCGGAGGCAAAAATATTGTAGAAGTCACTGCGCTGTCGGTTGACCAAGCAAAACAATTTTTTACCGAGCTTAAACTCACCGCACGCGAGAAAAGCATCTCTCCCGTTATCCTAAAGGAGATCGGCAACCGCCTCATGTTCCTGCTTGATGTGGGGCTTGATTACCTCACCCTTGATCGTCGTGCCAGCACGCTTTCCGGTGGGGAGGCGCAGCGCATCAGACTTGCCTCACAGCTCGGCTCGCACTTGGTCGGTGCGCTCTATGTGCTTGATGAGCCGACCATTGGGCTTCATCAGCGTGATAACGAGCGGTTGATCAAAACCCTCGTGGAGTTACGCGATTTGGGTAATACGATCATTGTGGTTGAGCACGATGAAGACACAATCCTTGCGTCAGACTATCTGGTGGATATCGGTCCCGGGGCGGGAGTTCATGGAGGGGAAGTCGTCGCGGGCGGATACCTTG
>MHUS01000010.1:39784-77362 GCA_001823505.1 Candidatus Yonathbacteria bacterium RIFCSPHIGHO2_01_FULL_51_10
AGTCCACGTTTCTCTACGAGCTCGTCCACAAGAACCTGCAGGCGCGATTTGAGCATAAGTACCGAAGCAACGAGGTTTTTAATTGCGAGAGTTTTTCCGGGACGGAGTACTTGCATCGTACTGTGCTCATAGACCAATCACCGATCGGGCGCACGCCACGATCCAATCCGGCCACCTACACCGGTGCCTTTACCTTCATTCGTGACCTATTCGCAGAGACGGAGGAGGCGCGTATTCGCGGTTGGGGACCGGGGCGATTTTCCTTCAACGTGAAGGGCGGCCGGTGTGAGACCTGTCAGGGTAATGGCACGATCGCGGTGGAAATGCACTTCCTTCCGACGGTGTACGTGACCTGTGATGTGTGCGAGGGTAAGCGTTTTGAAAAAGAGACGCTTGAGGTCAAGTATAAAAAGAAAAATATCTATGAGGTGCTCCGCATGACGGTTGAGGAAGCGTTTAGTTTTTTTGAGGATATTCCGGCCATTTATGATCGACTTAAAACCTTGATGGATGTTGGGCTCAGCTACCTTGAGCTCGGTCAGTCGGCGACAACGCTCTCCGGCGGAGAGGCGCAGCGAGTTAAAATTTCCTCAGAACTCTTTCGTCCCTATCATGAAAGCACGATCTATCTCCTTGATGAGCCGACCGTAGGGCTTCACTACGAAGACGTCCGTAAGCTGATCGAGATACTCCAGAAGCTGGTTGACCGCGGGAACTCAGTTGTTTTGATCGAGCACAACATGGATGTGATCAAGAGCGCTGACTATGTCATTGATATCGGCCCTGAAGGAGGTGCCGGCGGGGGGAACATCGTCGCACGCGGCACTCCGGAGCAAATTGCAGCGAACGCGAAATCCCACACGGGGAAATATTTGAAAAAGGTGCTGAAGAAATAAAGGATCCCCGCGGCAAGCCGAGGAGCTAATAGAAAAATGGCCCCGTCGAAACGGAGCCATTTGTGATAGGCGTCAATCATCGCGCAGCTCCAGAGGCGTCTACGCGTAATTGATTCCATGCCTCGTCGCATACAGCAGGCGGTACTGCGCGGGGGCGCCCTTGCCGCAATTTAGCATATTTTTTAGTGAAGGAATTGATCAAGGTACGGTTGATCTCACCCGTTTGGTCGAGAACACATCTCGTTGGCTGAAAATAAACCTCCTGCTTCCCAAGAAGAAACCAGAAAGCTCCGTCCACCTCTTTTTTTCGTGGGACCAAATTCCCCATACTTCCATGGAAACTCCCCTCTATCGCGTCGTACAATCCCGGGAACACACGTTCCATCAGCAATAGTTGCGGTACTTTCATGAGTATTCTCCCTTGGAAAATACGAGAAGGGTTGAACCATTTAATACTTCAAAAGACCCGGCCGCGACAAGAGTTGCTCGATTCTGTTGCCAAAGCACCTCGCAGATCTTGGCAACAACAATGCGCGAATAGATGACATCGTTCTGCTGGCCGTGGAGCAATTCAAGTGTTTCTGCACAGGCCTGCGCTACGAGCTCAATCATCTCACATTTTTCCATGCGCGATCCGGCAGGGATGTAACCCCTCATTACGAGAAGTGCCCCCGTTGAGACCATCAGTTCAACTTCAGAAATTATAACGCGGACTGTCGTACGGAGGTTTCTCGTGCTACACCTTGTACGCACTTCATTCCCAATCACCCGACTGACATGTTTTCGTGCGTGGATCAGCCATTGATCTGTTGTCGTTGCTACGCTCATGGCATCGTACCCCCTTCGTGGTTGCTCTTTATGTAGCATAGCGCGGGTAAGCAAAACGTCAAGGGCTGCAAGGTTTGCCCAAAGCTTTTTGGGATGTATACTGCCGTCATATGAAATGGACCGCCAGGGTTTCAAAAACTCTCCCCAAGACTCCCGGGGTGTACCAATTCATCGGGGAAAAGGGGAAGATCCTCTATATCGGTAAGGCGACATCACTGCGTGACCGCGTGAGAAGCTACTTCGATGTTGATATTGCAGGCACGCGCGGTGCTCATATCCAAAACATGGTGGAACGGGCACGGCGCGTAAAAGTTATTCCCACCGACTCGGTCCTTGAAGCGCTGCTGCTTGAAGCGGAACTCATCCGAGCTCATCGCCCTCCGTCCAACACAAAAGAGAAAGACGACAAGAGCTGGAATCACATTGTCATCACCGACGAAGATTTTCCGCGGGTACTCATTGTCCGTGGGAAGGAGCTTCGGGATGGTACCAACGAGAAGCTGTTCAAGGTCAAACGGGTATTTGGGCCATTCCCGCACGGCACCACTCTGCGAGAAGCGCTGCGTATCATTCGAAAGATCTTTCCGTTCCGTGATAAATGTACTCCAGGGATAGGGCGACCATGCTTTAATGCGCAGATCGGCCTTTGTCCCGGGGTGTGTGTGGGGACAGTGAGTAAGGCAGAGTACGCAAAAACTATCCGCAGCATTATGCTGTTTTGCGGCGGCAAGAAGAAGCAACTCATCGCGACACTCAAGCGTGAGATGAACGCTGCGGCAAAGAAATTTGAATTTGAAAAAGCCGGCAAGATACAGCGTACAATATTTTCCCTTGAGCACATTCATGATGTGGCGCTCCTTAAGCGGGAGGCAGTTTCTTCAGTGATCCGCATTGAAGCATACGACATTGCCCATATGAGCGGTAAGGCCATGTCAGGGGCTATGACCGTCATTGTGGACGGGGAGCCTGATCATGCGGAATATCGCAAATTCACCATCAAGTCAGTGCAGGGGAGTAACGACACTGCCGCGCTTAAAGAGGTCCTTGCGCGGCGCTTTGCGCATCCTGAGTGGCCTTATCCGCGACTTATCGTCATTGACGGCGGCTTGGCGCAAAAGAATGCTGCGGAAGCGGTTCTAAGAGAGTTGGGAGTTGGTATTCCCGTGGTAAGTGTGGTTAAGGATGACCGCCATCGCGCGCGGGAGATCATGGGGGAGAAGCGCTACGCAACACAGTTTGAAAAAGAGATCATTCTCGCGAATGCGGAGTCCCATCGCTTTGCGCTGAAGCATCATAAAGTATTGCGACGCCTTACATGAAAAGGGGCCTCAAGGTGAGGCCCCTTTATGAAAGTCGCAGATTTTTTCTTTGACTTACACTCTGCGTCTTCGTGCTGGTCGGCGATACATTACTGCGTCTGCTGAAAAAATTGGGTTCATTCCTACGTTGTGATGCCCCGGAGGAATGACAACCGGGTTACCTTTACGAAGTAAGATGAGCGATAAGCAGTGCCCCATCTCATCGCACTGGACTACTCGCGCTACTTCAAAGGACCCCCTTCCAAATATCGCTCGTCCTGCTTTCTTGAGGTACACCTTCTTCCCCTTTTCACTCTGCAGTTGTGTCGTTGCCATACAGTACCCTCCGGTCTTTGTTGTGAGGCGCCTATAATAGTATGGATTTGTGTTTTTGTCAATTACCATTTGTTTGACAAAACACCACATACTATGCTATAATACAGCCAGAGTAAATTACTTTAAGGGAGGCCCTAGATGGGCACTATCATCTTTTGTTTGATTCTGGTACTGACAGGAATGTCGGTATGGGTGTTCTTTAAAAACGTGACGGGAGCAAACACCCGACCAAGCATTCTTGCATGGTTTATCATCTCTATAACTACCGGCATCGCGCTTGCTTCGTTTCTCTGCAATCTTTCTGTTTTGAATGAAGCAAACATCGCTAAAGGTGCGCTATTTTTCGCAAATTTTGGTGCATCGGTTGTGATATTTTTACGGCTGCTATACTTGGGAGGCTACAACTTGAAACTTAGCGTGTTCGATAAAGTTTCAAGTGTTGCGGCTACATGGATTCTGATATATTGGTTTTTGTCAGATGATCCAGTTGGCGCAAATCTCTGCACACAAGGACTTATGATCATCTCTTACTGTTTAATTATCGAGAGAGTCGTGAAAACAAAAGGGAAGAGTGATAATCGTTTGTTTTGGTGGTGTGCGGTTGGGATGAGCATTTTATCTCTCGTCTCTATCCAAGGTGGTGGAATCCTTGAAGCGGTAAACACATATCGGTCGATTATTTCGACCAGTGCCGTTCTTGGAACAATCTACTATTTCCGCGTTAAGCAATGTGCTCAGAAAGTTACCTGAGCACGCAAGGACTCACCGCGCATTCGCAAGAATGCGCGGTTTTTTGTTCATGCCCCTTCACCACCTTTTTAACCTAAAAGTTCTTCGACCACTTGTTTGACATCGTTTCCATCTGCTTTGCCGCCCAGCTCTTTGATGACCGCGCCCATGAGCATGCCCATCTTTGCTTTGTCGGTTACGCCAAGTTCCACTTTCTTGGTTTCCGCCACTTTTCTGATCTCATCTTTAGACATGGTCGCGGGGAGATACGTTTCAAGGACGGCAAGTTCTTCTTTTTCTTGTTCGGCAAGTTCCGGACGCCCACCTTTTACAAACTGGTCTATCGAGTCTTTGCGCTGTTTCGCAAGACGTTTGATGACTGCGAGTGCGGCATCATCGGCAAGTTCGTCCTGCGGCTTCATACCCTTCGCAACCAGTTCGTTGGTGAACGCGGTAAGCATGCCCCGCAGAACGCTTAGTTTAACAACCTCTTTTGCACGCATGGCCTCTTTGATCTGGCCACGAAGCTCTTGATGGATCATATGAATGTTTATGAATTAGAATAGGAGCATTATAGTACAACGGTGGATTGACGGCATATTGACTTTAAAACTTATTTATGGTAATATACTAAAAGGTTGTACACTATTGTAAAAAGGGGGTGCAAGATGGCAAAGAAAGATTTAGATGGTAGCAAAAAGGACCTCGAAAAACGGTTGCGGAAACTCGCGATCGAAAATAAGCAATTGAAGATTGCGCTGGAGCGCGCGAATGCAATTGCTTGCTATGATTCTCTCACCGGAGTATACACTCGGAGAGAACTCATGGAGCATGGAGAGTACTTCATGAAGCTTCTCAATGGACGTTACATTGAAGGAAACATGCGAACGGTACGCCCACATATGACTGAGCTCGCGGTGTGTTTTATTGATCTCAACGATCTAAAGAAGATTAATAATACACAAGGGCATCATTCGGGGGACGAAGCACTCGCAAGTTTTGCTCAGTGCATCAAGGAAAGCATACGCGACACAGACGTCCTTGGACGCTATGGTGGGGACGAATTTGTTGTTTTGTTCCCAAATCAGTCGCTTGTGGACGCAAGAAAGATTGTTCGCAAGATGCGTGCATCTATTGGTCGAACAGTCACTGGGAGAAATGGGATTCCTCTCAGCGCCTCGTTTGGCGTAGCATCTACGTCTGAAGGCCATACAACACTTTCAGATCTGATGGCGATTGCGGATGGACGAATGTATCGTGACAAGGATAGGCAAAAAAAGGGCAGGGCGGCTTAATTACGCTCACCCCGCGGCGGGACTGGAAACAGCCCCGCCGTATTTTTTTGCCCAAAATACACCCATAGCAACTTTTTTGATATACTGTTCCCAATATGGCGCACCAAAAAACACTTCCCTGGCACTCATTTGGACTTGAAGAATCCAACAAACATCTTCGCACTAACTTTGAAAAAGGCCTCACCAACGAAGAAGCAGTTGCGCGTCTCAGAAAATATGGAGCAAATACGTTCGGAGAAATACAGCGCGAGAGCATCTTCTTGCGCGTCTTCACACAATTCAAAAATCCGCTCGTCGCAATGCTCCTCATTGGGTTTTTTGCAACACTTGTCTTTAAGGAGTATCTGGACATGACAGTGATCCTTGCCGCGCTCTGTATCAATGTCATTGTCAGTATCATCCAAGAAGCCCGTGCAGGAAAAGCATTTGAGAAACTCGTCTCCTCGCAGGAGCGCACTGCGCAGGTCATGCGCGATGGGGAGAAGAAGCTTATCTCCGCTCGTGACCTGGTCTTGGGTGACATTATTTTTCTTGAGACCGGTACGCGTGTGCCCGCGGATGCACGAATCATCGACGAGCGGGACCTCAGTTTTGATGAATCGGCGCTTACCGGGGAATCAATGGAAACGGAGAAAGCGGCCGGCAGGCTTCCTTTGGAAATGCACATCGCCGAGCGCACGAACATGGCGTGGATGGGGACGCTTGCGGTGTCAGGAAGAGGGAAGGCGGTTGTTGTCGCAACAGGAGAGCGGACAGAGATGGGTGACATTGCCATAAGCTTGAATGATCTTGCTTCAGAGGCAACCCCGCTTCAGAAAAGCATTCATCGTCTCGCAAAGACGCTGGCTATCATCGCGGCCGGCGCAACTGCGCTCATCTTCGCCTTGGGTATCATGCGCGGACATCAGTTTTCCGAAATGGTGCTCATGGCAGTCTCCGTGGGGATCGCCGCAATGCCCGAGGGGCTTCCGGTGGCAGTTACGGTCACGCTCATTATCGGGATGGAGGCGATCCTCCGACGCGGGGGACTGGTACGTAATCTCCTTGCGGCGGAGACATTGGGGAGCACCACTATTATTTTGACTGACAAAACGGGTACGCTCACAAAAGCGGAGATGGAGGTTGCTCAAACGATCGCCCCGGACCATCTCGTGTCTGAAAAGAAGCATGCTGCCGGTGTGTCGGGGGCGCACGACGAGCAGATCCTTACCATGGCGATCCTCGCCTCGGATGCATTCGTGGAAGGACGCGAGAGTCCACTTGCCGAGTGGGTGGTGCGCGGTCGGCCGGTAGAACGTGCGATCGTCCGCGCGGGGCTTGAGTCGGGGATAGACCCGAATGAACTTTTTCGTGAGACGCCGCGCATTGACTTCATGTCGTTTCAGTCCGAACGACGTTTTGGCGCGTCACTCCATAAAGGCACAAGCAAAACGATGCGGCATCTTTTTGTGACCGGCGCGCCAGAGTTCCTTCTGGCGTCATCGTCGTTCGTTCATATTGGGGATAAGCGCGTGAAGCTTACCGGCGCAATGCGCAAAGATCTTGAGGCGGTGATGCGACGCGAAAGCGCGGCAGGGATGCGGCTCATCGCAGTGTCGTATAAAAATGTGACATGGGAGAAACTCCCCCATGAGTCCGATCCAAATCTCGAGAAAGAAATGCTCGGTCAACTTACCTTCGGCGGGATCATCGCACTCCATGATCCACTTCGTCCTGATGCTCGCACCGCGATCGAGACTGCACAAAAAGCAGGTACACGCGTCATTATGCTCACGGGCGACAACAAAGAGACCGCGCTTGCCATCGCCGAGAAGGCGGGAATCGCGCCGCAAGGAAGTCGTGCCGTTACGGGAGATGAAGTTGAAAAAATGACGGATAGTGAGCTTCTTCACGCACTCCGCGAGATCTCAGTCTTTGCGCGCGTGCTTCCGCACCAGAAGCTTCGCATCGCGCGGATCTTAAAAGGCGAGGGCGAAGTGGTGGCAATGACCGGAGACGGGGTGAACGATGCCCCGGCGCTTCGTGCGGCGGATATCGGCGTCGCACTCGGTGGCGGTACCGAAGTTGCCAAAGAAGCATCTGATCTCGTGCTCCTTGACGGCAGTTTCTCGGTCATCGTCGCGGCGATAGAAGAGGGGAGGCGTATCTTGGATAATTTAAAAAAGATCGTTTCGTATCTGGTGTCTACCAGCATGAGTGAAGTATTCATTGTGGGAGGTGCGCTTGTGGTGGGGGCACCGCTCCCGCTTTTGTCGTCGCAGATCATCTGGACGAAGATCGTAGAAGAAGGCTTCATGAATTTTGCATTTGCATTCGAGCCCAAAGAAGACAATTTGATGCGTCGCAATCCGCAAAGCTCATCAATGCGCACTATCCTCACCCCCAAGGTCAAGCGGCTCATTCTACTTATGAGTGTTATCACCGGGGTGTTCTTGATCGGTTTATATTTCACGCTTCTCGCATTCGGCATGTCGATCGAGAAAGCACGCACATTGATGTTCATCGCGATCTCCATCGATTCCATTTTCTTCGCGCTCTCGCTCAAAAATCTCCACAAGCCGATCTGGCGCATTCCTATTTTCTCAAATCGCTATCTTGTCTTCGCGCTCATCGGAAGTATCGGCGCACTTATTTTGGCACTTGTTCTGCCACCACTACAGAAACTTCTCGCTATCGTTCCGGTGGGGATGGACGACATGGGGTTCATCATCGCGATCGGACTCATAAACCTCGTGGTGGTGGAGAGCGCGAAATATGCGGTTTTTCGCCACGATCAGCTTGAACACTTGAGCCAAAAGGAGCAACAGGAAACCAAAGAGGAGGGTGCGGCGCGCAGAGCGCGCCGCCTCGTGCGATAGAGACACAAGAATGATATACTTCTTCTCAACATGGACTCGCTACTCGTTATCATCATCGCCATTATCGCCGCTGTAATTGGTGCCACTGTGGTATTTTTTGTGGTCAAGGGCAATGCGTCAGGAGTACCTGCCCAGAACCAAAACGACGGTCTCATGCTCCTCCAGAACCAGATCCAGGGCTTCCAGGCGCAGATCGGCGACCTTGTGAAGACGGTAGACGCAAAGCTTGGCGACTCACAGCGTGATATGCGCGAGACCACACGCATTCAATTCTCAGAATCCCAGAAGCTTATCCAGTCAACCAATGAACAAGTCACCAAACACTTGATCGACGTCGCAAAAGGTGTCGCGGAGGCGAATGAAGCGAGCAAGCAGGTGTTCACGATCGCAGATCAACTCCAAAACCTTGAGAAGGTCCTGAAGCACCAGAAACAGCGCGGGAACTTGGGTGAGGCAAGCTTGGAGCTCTCGCTCAATAACATCCTTCCACCGGATGCGTACGAGATGCAGCATCTTTTTCCGGGAGGAGATCAGGTTGATGCGATCATCAAAACAAAAGAAGGGGTTATCCCCGTGGACGCAAAGTTCTCACTCGATAACTACAACCGCGTGGTGAATGAGGATGATCCGGAGCGCAAACTGCTCCTCGAAAAAGATTTCCGTAATGACCTCAAGAAGCGCATTGATGAGACTGCAAAATATATCCGCGTAAAAGACGGCACGCTGCCGTTCGCCTTTATGTACATTCCCGCAGAAGGGATCTACTACGACCTGCTCATCAACGACGTGGGGTCCAAGGTGAATGCCCGAAGCTTGATCGACTATGCGTACACGGAAAAAAACGTGATCATCGTATCGCCCACGACATTCTCTGCGTATCTGCAGGCAGTTCTCTATGGCTTTAAGGCGTTCAAGATAGAGGAGTCGGCAAAAGAGATCGCCAAGGAGGTGGAGAAGCTCGCACGCCACCTGCGCGCGTATGATGAACATTTCAAAAAAGTTGGGAAGTCGCTGGGCACCACCGTGAACCACTATGATGCCGCGCAGAAGGACTTTGGGATGATAGAGAAGGATGTCTTTAAGATCACGGCAGGCAAAGCAGAGATCGGTTTTGAGGCCTTGGCGCTCGATAGGCCCGCGGATGAGGCGGGGGAGTAAAGTAGCTTCACAGAGAAACTTGACATTGATCAAGACGGGCGGCAAGCAATACAAAATGGTTCCGGGTCAGACGCTTAAGATCGAGAAGCTTTTTGACGAGCCAGACGCAAAAGAAGAGGGTTCGGGGTTGAATGTATCACGAAAATTATTGACAGATTTTATTAAGTATGCTACACTAATTTTAGTAAACAGGCAGTACTTTGTAATTTGATTATCCTCGAGAAATCGAATCGACCTGAGGAGGAGTGGAGATGACTAAACTAAGTGCAGTCAGAGTAGAAAACCTGGTTGGTGGGCAAATGTACTTCCTCGTTGATTACACACTTAAAGCAACGTGTAGTAAGCCATTTATCGTATGTGGTGTTCGACGGAAGGACTCGCATGGACACACATGGACGTGGAAAATCCTTATTAAAAAAGCCGACGGTTCGCGGGCATGGGTTCCAGACGCATATTGGTTTCAGTTCTTTAAATTCACACCCTTCGCATACAGAAATAAAAGGATCGAGCTTGGACAAGCACCACTGTAACCTATGATCAAAACTTCATGATAACGTACCTAGGCACTTTGCACTTTATGGTACGTTATTTTTTTGCAAAATCCCACATGTTTTAGGATTGTCATATAAGTGTTACAATAATATTTATGATAACAAAAATTGCATTACTACAAATAAATGCGGGGGAAACTGTCTTTGAAAATTTTGAGATTGCTAAAACTCATATTGAAAAAGCGGCACAAAATGGAGCTGACATTGCGCTTCTCCCCGAATTATGGAATGTTGGGTACACATCTCCCGATGAGTACGTATTCGGGAGGGACACCTGGGGTAAATCAGCTTTTTTCGTGGGAGATAGCGAGTTTGTAAAATACCAAGAGCTTGCGAAGGAGGTGGGGATCGCTATCCTATTGCCATTTTTAGAAAAAAATACTCAGGGAAATTTTTATAATTCCGCAACGCTTATCGACTACACAGGAGAGGTTATTTTACATTATCAAAAAGTACACACGGTGGATAAGGCGTGGGAGATACTATTTACGTCAGGAGAGAATTTTCCGGTTGTTGATCTAAAAACAAAAAAAGGGATGGCAAAAGTAGGTTGTATGATTTGCTACGACAGAGAGTTCCCCGAATCAGCGCGAATCCTTATGCTCAATGGTGCAGAAATAATTTTGGTTCCCAATGCGTGCGTTTTGGATAGTAATCGGTTAACGCAATTTCAATCTCGCGGGTTTGAAAATATGCTTGGAGTTGCAATGACTAATTATCCAAAACCAAAATTTAATGGCAAATCTTGCGCATTTGACGGAATGCGTGTTAAGGGAGAGGACTACAACCCTCTTGTGGTTATGGCAGACGAAGAAGAGGGCATCTGGTATGCTAACTTTGATATCGATATATTGC
The DNA here is from genome assembly GCA_001823505.1 of Candidatus Yonathbacteria bacterium RIFCSPHIGHO2_01_FULL_51_10. Lineage (GTDB taxonomy): Bacteria > Patescibacteriota > Minisyncoccia > Phycocordibacterales > UBA1539_B > 2-01-FULL-51-10. Next base: position 50,589 of record MHUS01000010.1, read on the forward strand.
GAGCATATCGTGAGAAAGAAATCTGGGGTAATGCTTATCGCAAACCAAGATTGTATGGAAAACTCACTGAGGACAACATTCACCAACCCTTCGTAAGGAAAGATGCACGGCGCTAGACGAGTTTGCATATTACCGCAAACATACTTGCATTTCTTTTGAAATAGGGTAGAATGGTTCCCATTATGGCTACAAAGGCAACAACAATGACGACAAAAAAGCTCTCTAAAAAAGAGGGGGATTTCGCGGTGATCAAGACAGGAGGCAAGCAGTACAAAGTGGTCCCCGGTCAAACGCTTAAGATCGAGAAGCTCTCTGATGAGCTCAAGGCGGGGGACGCAGTATCCTTTGATCAGGTGCTCCTCGTCACGGCGGGAGGCAAAGTGTCCGTAGGCACCCCCACCATCGCAGGTGCGACCGTCAAGGCAGAATATGTCCGCGGTGGCAGGGCAGACAAGATCACCGTGATCAAATACAAGCAAAAGAGTCGCTATTTTAAGAAGCGCGGCCACAAGCAGCCCTTCGCGGAGGTAAAGATCTCAACGATTAAGTAGCAAAATAAAATCCCCGAGCATGCTCGGGGATTTTGCAACTTCAGTACGATGGTGGTCAGTCTTCGTCGTTCAAACCAGACACATCCAGGAATTCTTTAAAAAGAAGCCAGCCGATCAACAAGACTGCTATTCCAAGCAATATGAATTTTAACCATAAAGGCATGGCGTGTTCTCCTTTGTTGGTGTTCGGAACAATTCTCTAGTACTCTGCTACTCTTTTTGTCGCTCTGCAGGGGCTCTTTTCCAGAGCGCGTACAGTCCAGCAATCAACAAACCAATGAGTACGAGGATTATCCCCGCACCACCTACAATTGTTTCGATAATCTGCATCTGATTTCTCCTTTGGTTGAATTAATTCGTGTGCCAATCGTCGTATTCGTCACACGCTTCTTGCTCAACTGCCGAATTTCTCAGAAACCGCAAGACGAAGACAGCCAGACAAAGAACCAGTGCTACTCCTACAATAGCGAGCGCTATTTTCATTGCAAGTACCTCCCATTATTAAGCTCATTCGATTAGCGAAAAATTATTCTTGGAAAGATTTTGAATCTCCAGTAGAACTTCCCCATCGAGATTAGCTGGATCATTTTCGTTTCTCGGCGAAGTCGCATCTTTGCGCCATAGGTCAAACAAAGAATCCTTGATCGCCCAAGCAAACGCGAGTGAAATGAGGGCAATGTCAAACAGCCAAATGTCCGGATTTTTTGAGGGATGACTTACCTTGTCAAAGATGAGAACCAAGGGGAGTGCCAATACGAGTAAAACGGTCAATACGACCGCCGTTCTTCGGATGCATTTCTTCATCAGAGCTCTCCTTTGTCGTGAGGAACAATTCCCTAATACTCTAGCGCTACGGTTTTAAATAGTCAACCGCGGTTTTTAAGCGCGTTCTTAAGCGTCTCTTTGTCGGCGTATTCAAGCTCAGCGCCCGTGGAGAGTCCGCGGCCGAGGGCGGTAACCTGAAGGTCGTATTTTTTTAGGAGAGATTCAAGCGTTTTTGATATATAGAGCGCGGTGTGTTCGCCTTCGGCATTGGCGCTCGTAGCCAGGATGATCTCACGGAGGCCATCTTCTTTTGCTGCGCGTTCAACCTCAGTAAGGAGCTCTCGAATACGGATTTTCTTTGCCGGTTCTTGCTCTAGAAAGGGGAGGGAGCCGCCCAATACAAAGAACCGCCCGCGATATGCATCGCTCGCGCGGATCGCATCAAGGTCGGTGTCCCGCTCCACGGCCATCATGAGTGCCGGGTCACGCCCTTTGTCAGAACACTCAGGGCAAAGTGCGACTGATCCTGTGTTGGGATAAAATCGGAAACAGTGCGGGCATTGTGCGCTGGCTTTCTTGAGGGCTGCCAACGCCGCCTCAAGTGCTGAGATCTCTGCCGGCCCGCGAGAAAGCAGGTGATAGACGAACCGCTTCGCCTGCCGCGGCCCAACCCCGGGGAATTTTAAAAACTTTTCTGCAAGTGTTTGAAGTGCGTCCATGGCTAGAAGTCGTCAAGGTTATCTCGAGCGCTCGGCGTGGCTGCCGCATTTCCGTATTCACCACCCTCGATCGTAAGGAACGTGGCCTGTCTTTCATCAAAGTAGAGCTCTGTTTTCCCCGTGGGACCGTTGCGGTGCTTCTCGATCAAGATTTCGGCGATATTGGGGCGGTCGGAGTTTTGGTTCATCTTGTCGTCGCGGTGGATGAACATAACCACATCGGCGTCCTGTTCGATGGATCCTGAATCACGGAGGTCGGAGAGGCGAGGGCGATCCCGGCGCTGCTCAACCGCACGAGAAAGCTGGGAGAGCGCCAGGACCGGCACGCTGAGCTCTTTGGCGAGGCCTTTGAGCGCACGCGAGATCTCGGTCACTTGGTTGACCATGGAATCGTAGTTTCGTGATGGCGCCATGAGCTGAAGATAGTCCACGACAATAAGCCCCAGACCATGCTCGGCTTTGATCCGGCGAGCCGTGGCGCGCATTTTGGTGATCGTGTTGGCGGACTGCTCGTCAATATATATCGGTGCCTGTGCAAGGCGCGCCATGGAGTCACGGAGGCGCTCAAAGTCCTCATCGGACGTGATCTTGCCGGTGCGCAGTTTCCATCCATCCACGCGAGCCTCAGCGGCAAGCATGCGGTCAGCGAGCTGCTGGGAACTCATTTCAAGCGAGAAGATACAGACCGGGGTTTGATGCTTAAGAGCCGTCTGACGGGCAATATCAAGCGCCAGGGAGGTCTTTCCCATGGATGGACGAGCAGCGAGGATGATGAGGTCCTCCGGCTGGAGTCCGGCGAGCTTGTTGTCGAGGCCGGGGAAGCCCGTGGGTACGCCGCGGAGCTTCTCGCGGCCGTTGTGCAAGCCATCAAGACGATCCCACGCCACATCGAGCGTATCAGAGAGTGAAAGGTACTGGTGCGAGGTCCCCAGAGAGCTGACTGACATGACCTTCTTCTCCGCCTCTTCCAAGAGCTGGTCGATATCCTCCGCTTCGCTGTACCCCAACTCGGCGATGGTATCGGCGGCCCCAATAAGATTGCGAAGGATATACTTGCGACGCACGATCTCGGCATAGTAGGTTGCGTTCGTTGCGGACGGCACCACACTTACGATCTCGGCAAGGTACGCATTGCCACCAACTTGTTCAAGCATTCCTTTTTCTTTCAGGCGCGATGACACCGAGAGAAGGTCGATCGGCTCACGGCGCGTGTGGAGCTCAAACATCGCCCGAAAGATCATACGGTGCTTTTCTGCATAGAATGAATCATCGTTGATAAGGTCCGCGACATCGTGCATCGAGTCGGGCTTGAGCATAATAGAACCCAAGAGCGCGCGCTCTGAATCAATGTTTTGAGGTGGAACGCGGAGCGATTCACGGAATTGTTTTTTTGACGTTTTTTCGCGTTCTTTGGAGACAGGCATAGGAGGCATTGTAGCATAGCGTTAAGAACCCGCACCGACCAAAACGGGGAAAATCCGTGGAGAAGATGGGGATTTCAAATGGATGGGGGGGGGTAAGTTAAATGGGTGAGTATACGGTAATGGATACTGCGGGCACAAAAACTTGCCTTGTCTAAATTAATATGTTATAGTATCAAATAGACTATTGGTTTTCCTCACACCACAAAAAGTGGGGGTACAGCAAAAAGGAGGATGTAATGAAACACACAAAAAGTAGTCTTACGCGATTAGTAACGCTTTGTGTACAAGTTGCCGAGAAAGGATACGAGGGTGGTTTTCCGTATGAAAGCGCTGCGGAAAATAGTGGTGAAACAATAGGACGACTTGCCGCGGTTCTCTTGGAGACAGCTCTTCGTGACGAAACTGTTGCTAAGGCTCTAGGTATCAAAGTAGCTACCAAATAACACAAACTGCCTCGTTAGTTATTCAATAAACGCCACCCGAGAAGGTGGCGTTTATTTTTTGCTCTATCTAACTAACCAACCGACTATTTTTCAGTTGTCATTTTTAGTGACGACCGTCACTAAAAATGACATAGGAGATAAAAATTTATACGCAGACATAGCGCAGCGTGCAATTTAGCCTATGCGTGACAACCTGAAACCTTTTGGCGTATCCATCACCTCATATCCAAGGGTGGTAAGCTCGGCACGAATTGCATCGGCGCGTTTCCAGTCCTTCGCACTGCGCGCTTCCTCGCGCTTCGCGGCAAGGAGAGCAACTTCTTTTGGAACAGGATCTTTTTTGAGTCCCTTGAGGCCGAGTCCGAGCACCTCATCGAAAACAACGAGGGTGGCCCGCTTGTTGTGTGCCGCTATTTTTTTGTCCTTGACCAATTGCCAGACCACAGCGAGTGCTTTTGGGGTATTGAGATCATCCACGAGCGCATCAAAAAATTTCTTTCTGTATGAAGTACTGATTACACCTTTTGCCTTCGGGAGTTCCAGAAACGCATTTTGGAGCTTCTCGAACGCATGCTGTGCGCCCGTGAGTGCCTCCCAGGTGAAGTTCATCGTTGCGCGGTATTGCGTCCCAAGAACAAGATAGCGAAATGCGAGCGAAGAGAATCCGTGCTCGCGGATACTCGCAAGTGTTATGATGTTGCCAATGGACTTGGACATTTTTTGGCCATCTACCATCACGAATGCCGTATGGACCCATGCTCGCACGAATTGCCTTCCTGTTGCCGCCTCAGACTGGGCGACCTCGTTCGTGTGATGCGGAAAAATGAGGTCGATGCCCCCGGTATGGATATCGATGGTCTCTCCAAGTTTCTCCATTGCCATCGCTGAGCACTCGATATGCCATCCCGGTCTGCCTTTCCCAAATGGCGCGTCAAAGCTGTTCTCGCCGTCCTCCGGTGTCCAAAATTTCCACAATGCGAAATCCCGCGCATCATTTTTGGCATACTCATCGCTTTCAATTCGTGAGCGTGTGCGCGCATCAATCTTTAATCGAGCAAGGCGGCCATATCCCTTGGATTTTGAAATATCAAAATAAATTCCGGCTTCAGTGCGATACGCATACCCATTGCTGAGAAGCTTTTGTATCAGCTTCACCATTCCCTTAATGTGACCAACGGCGTGGGGGAGAATACCCGGGACTTTTATTCCAAGACTTGCGGTGTCCTCCAAAAATAGGTCTTCGTAACGTTTGGTGAGCGCCGAAAGGGGAACGCCTTCTGCGATGCTCCGCTTAATCGTTTTATCATCAATGTCGGTGATATTCATCACGTGCTTTACTTTGTATCCTGCTGCCTCAAGTGCACGTTTCAAAATATCATTGCTGATAAATGCCCGAAAATTCCCAATATGCGCAGAATCATACACCGTCGGTCCGCAGCTATACATAGAAACACGCCCCTTCATGAGGGGTTGGAAGATCTCCTTCTTGCGGGTGAGCGTGTTGAAAAATCTTAAAACCATCGTTTGTATTTGAAGAAACCAGCCGTAAGTGTGCCGATCGCGAGCATCAGTAAAATGACAACCCAAAAACCATTTGGTCCTTCAACAACCGGCATATTGTCAGCATTCATGCCAAAAATAGCAGCCATCAGGGACAACGGCAACATGGTGAATGTCATGATCGTAAGCACTTTCATGGTCTCGTTCGTCTTTGTGGTCAACAGCGATGAATTTGTTGAACGGAGCTCGGTAAGCGTTTCTTTGTGCGCGTCCATGAGGCTTGCCACCTTGAGATACTCGCCGGTAATAGCTCGCAGATAGTAGAGAAAGTCATCGCCAAACAATTTATGTCCGGCCAGTTCGAAGGAATCAAGAACGTCGCGGTGGTACCGGATGGCTTGTTTGAAAGTGAGCAGGTCGCGGTTAATGCGCGAAAGCGTCTCAACCATCATTGCCTCCTCGCCCGAGAACATGCGCGCGGTGGCCTTCTCAAGTCGAGTGTCAACGAAGTCGAGTTCGTCGATGAGCGATTGATACAGCTCACGAATAATATAAAAGAAAATAAACCCGGCATGGTCTCCGATATTGCTCTTGTCGAGTATGGAATTAACTTCGAACACCTTCGAAAATTCATGGAGCGGATCGATCACCTCATAGTGCGTGGTGATGATGAATTTCTTCCCGATAATGAAATCAACCTCTTGTTCCGTGCGCTTGCCATGCTTGTGAGTGATGGTAGGGAAGTGGAGGATGAGATAAATAAAGTCGCGATAGAGATCAACGCGGGGACGAACGCTTAGCGACATGAGCTCATTGCCCAAGATCGGCGGGACGGAAAACTCTTCCATGACCACGCGCACTTCTTCTTCCGTTGGTGATTCAAGGTCAACCCAAACAAGATCTTTGTAGGTGTAGCGGGAAATCATACGATGTGATAATTAGCGACGCAGAGCGAGTAAAACGGGGAAAATATTTTTTCTCGTTTTCGAGCCGAGGAGCTAATATAGGTTCAATACCTCTATTATACGCTCCCTCGCGTTTGACCACAAGTCTCGCCTCTGCCATAATACGCAAATGTTCAAATTCTCGCGTACCTCTTTTGCCGTTACCGTTATCGGGATCGGATCCATCATCATTGCTTTCAATGTCGGCTTTTCGGCCGGTACCTATGCCTATGGCGGGGCAACAAACAACCAGTCAACGGCATCAACCACACCGCCCAACGAGTTATTTTCAGATATTTTTGCCGGACAGGGGGGTGAAGATACATCGGCCCCGCCGGGTATCGACCTCTCGGAGGTTTGGGCTGTCTGGCACCTCATTGATAGTAAATACGTTTCCACAACAGCGTCAACAACAGAAGATACTCCGGAGAGTCGCGTTGATGGAATGACGGCAGGGTTAGTTGCATCGCTCGGTGATCCGTACACCGTCTTTATGCCTGCGAAGGAAGCGTCGTACTTCAATGAAGAGATCAGCGGCAACTTCGTGGGGATCGGAGTAGAGATCGGAATGGACGACAACATCCTCACGGTCATCGCACCCCTTAAGGGAACGCCCGCCGCGCTTGCGGGAATTCTCTCGGGGGATAAGATCATCGAGATCGATGGCATCCCGACCGCAAATATGGATACCGATGCGGCCATCACCCGTATTCGCGGAGAGGCGGGGACCACGGTCACGCTTACGGTGCTCCACAACGGCAGCGACACAACGGTAAAGATCCCTGTGAAGCGCGCCACCATCAACATCCCGACCGTAGAAACAGAGGCGCGTGCTGACGGCGTCTTTGTCATCCATCTTTACAGCTTCTCGGCAAATTCACCCTCGCTTTTCCGTGATGCACTCCGCGAGTTCATTCTTTCGGGTGACTATATGCTCGTGCTCGACCTTCGCGACAACCCGGGAGGATACCTTGATGCCGCGGTGGACATGGCGAGCTTCTTCCTGCCGCAAGGAACAGTGGTCGCACGAGAAGATTTTGGCGGGAACACCTCTGAAAATATTTACCGAAGCAAGGGCTACGATATTTTCACTGACCAACTCAAAATGGCGATCCTCATAAACCAAGGGAGCGCCTCTGCATCAGAGATTCTTGCCGGCGCTCTTTCGGAACATCATAAAGCGACCCTGATCGGCGAAAAGAGCTTTGGGAAGGGTTCGGTACAAGAGCTCGTACCACTCAAAGATGGCGCTTCACTCAAAGTTACCGTTGCTAAATGGCTCACCCCCAACGGGCACTCTCTTATTCATAACGGTCTTGATCCGCAAATAACCGTGATCACGACCAAGAAGGATGTTGAAGCGGGTATCGACCCGCAGCTCGAACGCGCGGCTCAGTTCTTGATCAAAGGATCTTAAAATACAAATTTATGAAAGTTATTTTCTTGCGTGATGTGCCAAAAGTAGGAAAAAAGGGGGAAGCGAAGGATATATCAGACGGATATGCCCGCAACTTTCTCTTGCCACGCAAACTTGCTGAGATAGCCACGAGTGACGCACTCGCCCGACACCAGACCGCGCAAAAACATGTCGAGGAACAACGCGCTACAACCGAAGCAACCTTACGTAACCACATTGCGAAGCTCAAAGATGCTGCACTTCACATAACGGCAAAAGCGAGCCCTCAGGGACATCTCTTTGCAGGTATCGGTGCAGCAGAGATCGCATCACTGGTGAAGAAAAATATCGGCATAGAACTTGACGAAAAATTTTTCATACTTGATCACCCGATCAAGACCGTCGGCATCCACACCCTAGCTGTGCGTGCGGGCCGCATTGAGGGGACCGTCACCGTCACGGTCGAATCCGCAGGAGCGTAGGGAAGATATCGCGACAGCAAAAAAGCCCCCGAGGCGGGGGCTTTTTTGAACAACGATGCTCTATTTATGAGACTACATGGACGATGCTCCTGCGCTCAGTCTTGCCTGTGAAGGACGTTTTTCGTGTCACTGCGAAGGCAACCGTGCCATCCTGTGCCGCGAAGAGCGTATGGTCTTTGCCGACCGATATATTCTTGCCGGGGAGGATCTTTGTACCGCGCTGGCGGACAATAATGTTACCCGTTTTTACTTTTTCACCGGCATACCGCTTAACCCCCAGGTATTGTGGGTTTGAGTCTCGAAGGTTATGCGCGGTTCCGCCTGCTTTTCTATGTGCCATAAGTAACTAAAATGTGTATAATATGTCCCATGAGTATACGGGATGTCCAGGAAAAAATCAAGGGCTCCGTGGTCCCGGTACTCCACAGGCATCGCGGGGACATTTTTGTCGGGGCGATCATACTTTTGGTTGCCTTTGTGGGGTTTGGCTTGGGACGCCTCTCGGTGACTCCGCAGACACTTTCGCCGGCCGCCCCTTCCGGAGTAACCCAAAATGCCAGTGTCGCCGTGGCGGCCAATACCCCTGTCTCGGACGGGGCGGAACAGCGAGTGGTCGCCTCAAAGAGCGGCAGCCGGTACCATTTACCGGATTGCCCCGGGGCGCTTCAGATCAGCGATTCGAACAAGGTCTGGTTTGCATCCCGTTCGGAAGCAGAGAAGGCAGGATACACTCCCGCCTCGAACTGTAAGGGATTACAATAAAAATTATATTTAAATTTTAATCATTAACGAAACACCCATGGAACGAAACGATCTCTCATACGGCATCATCCCACTCTTCCGCAGCGGGAACCAATGCATTCAACTCCTCATCCAGGACCATCATGGTAACTGGGGCTTTCCCAAGGGACATCCGAAGGAAGGAGAGACCGGATTTGAAACGGCGCTTCGTGAGCTCTACGAAGAAACCGGCATCACGGACTGCAATCTTTTGCCGGGGATCTCATTTACTGACAACTATCAATACACCGCTGAAAATGGCGACAAGGTCAACAAAACAGTAACGTACTACCTTGCTGCTGTTAACGATCCACGCATAGAGCAAAAAGATACCGATGGCGAGATCAAGGCGACACTATGGGCAGATGCCGAAACCGCGCTCAAGACTCTTACGTTTGAAAATCGCAAGAAACTCATCAATGAAGTCCAACAATACCTCCACTCGCAAAATCTTATCCAATAACTTTTACCGCATCTCATTATATGATCGTTATCGATGCAGAAATGTCTGGGCTTGATCCGCACGCAAATTCCATTGTCAGCGTTGGTGCTGTTGATCTTGAGGACCCCTCACGCCAATTCTACGGAGAGTGCCGCGTGTGGGAGGGTGCAGAGATCGATCCCGAGGGACTTGCGGTAAATGGCTTTAGTGAAGCACAGGTTCTTGACCCAAAAAAGAAATCTCTCGAGGATCTTATGCGAGAATTTTTTGCGTGGATCGAAATTTCAACCGATCGAACACTCTGCGGACAGAACGTCGCACTTGATCGCAATTTTTTGAATGATTCATTTCGCCGTGCAGATGTGCCATTTCGTTTTGCTCACCGTAATGTTGATACGCACTCGGTTGCGTATGCATATTTTCGCTTACATGACACAGAGATCCCTCTTAAGGAGAGCGACAAGCAATCCGCGCTCTCGCTTGATAAGATCCTTGAAATGCTGGGTCTCCCGCCAGAGCCACGCCCCCACATCGCCCTAAACGGCGCCCTCCTTGAGGCCGAGGCCTTCTCGCGCATGGTCTACGGCAAAAATCTTTTGCCTGAGTTTGCGCAGTATCCGGTACTCAAGCCATAAAATTCTTAACTGATTGACAGACTGCTCCTCGTTCTGTATTGTACAAAATAGTAAAAGCAGTAGTTATTCGACATTCCCGCGTCTCAACATCGGAGGATTACGTGATGAATACATTGAAGAAGTGGTGGCACGGTCTGGCAATTGCGGTTGCGTTCATGTCAGGGTCGGCATTCGGTCTTTTGATCGGCGACACATGGTCGGCAGTTCTGTCGGGAGTGGCGCTTGCCGGAAGTATGGCATGGATCCTCACTTTGGACTGGACATTGTTCCATCTGCGCTTCAACGAGCTCTCAGCACGCATGTCTGTAGCAGGTGCCGGCAAAGCAATGGGCGGATTTTTGTTCGCACTTGGCAAATTTATCTGGTCAGTACCCTATAGCCTCGTGGTGAACGCGGCATATCGGCGACTCCTCGTGGCACTGGCATTTCTGGTTGGACTCGTAATGATTCAGTGGATGATCTGGGTTCCTATCCTCAATTTACTCCAAGAAGCAGAGGGGCGTGGAAACTTTCTTTCGCTTACTCTCAGTCTTGGGCTGTTGCTCCTTTCTCCTTCATTTCTCGCGTTCGTCATTGCAGGGGCAATTGTCTTTATCGCATCGCCCCGTGCCTACAGACACACGCCGGATAACAGTATGGCGGGACATGATCCCTTCGGAAGATTCATGTTTGATTGGCTGACGCAGTTTATTGAAAGCGAGAAAAGTACCACTTTCGCACTCATTGACCTCATACTGATACGAGGCTGGAATGCACTGCGAATGATTGTATTCCCGTTTGTCTTTGCTGTGTGGGGGACGTACGTCCTCGCCACAAAAAAGACCGGACTTTCAGCGTTTTGTGCCATGGGCTTAGTGTCCATCCAACTAGCAGTTTCGCATTGGTTTGGTGGCATCATTACCTCAAACCCAAACTTCTGGCTCCTGCTGGTTATTGGTGCCGGCGTCGGGGTGTGGCTTGGCGGGAAGATCCACGACGGGCTTGATGCGAAGATCTCTATTTGGAATTTTCAAAAACCCAAGCTGACATTCGCGTCTCAACAATAGTCGTAGTGGTGTCAATGTAGCGGCGAGGATGGACAAACCATGCCTCGCCGCTTTTTTTTCGTTAGTCTTTTAGAGGTCGGCCCTCCAAATTTTTTTAAATGTCGCCTTTCTTCTTCGTCGGCTTAAGCATCACGGTTTGTTTTTTTGTTCGGAAGGCGAGGATCTCTTCTTGCTCGGGGTCGGGTAGGGTAGGGAGAAGCTTCTCAAGTTTCTTTTCATCAGGCTCAAGTATTTTATTCCATACGCCGAGCTTTTGTAGAATTGGCTCGAGTTTTTCAATATCAAACGCCGTGCGATCAATAACACTCTTCGTGATATAGCCCGGACCGCCAAATACGCGATCAACTTTTTCCTGTTCCATATACCCGAGAATGATCCCGCGTAGTTCTGCAACTCGTTTTTTCTCAGTGTCGCCTTGCGCCTTAAGCTCAAAGAATTCTCTGATAGCCTCAGCAACTTCAGCTTCGTTCGGCGCAGGCATCTCCTCGCGCTTGTACTCATGCGACCACATGGGGCAGATCTTGCGATAGCCACAATAGTTGCAGAGCCCCGAGGGCATCGGGGGGAAGTTGTCTGTCTCGGTGCTTTTTTCTACGGCGCGGACTGTTTCAAGGATCGTCTTGCGGAGACGCTCAGCAGTGTCTTGAGAGGGGACCGTCGAGATCTTTTCGTTGTGCTTTAAAAAGTAAAGACTTGTCTTAATGCTTTCAGGTTTGAGGTGCGGCCAGCGATGAATGATGGCAAGGTGGTAAAGCCCCAATTGGAGGTTCTGCTCAAGATCTTTTTGTGAAGGCATCTTTTTCCCGGTCTTGTAGTCGATGATCTCGTACACATCGGACTCGGGATCTTTGTCAATGCGGTCAATGATACCCGCAAGCGTGTGGATCTTGCCCGACACTTCATCAAGAAGCTCAATAGAAAACCGTCCTTCGAGCTCAATGACATTGAATGTCCACGGCTGATTTTTCTTATAAAAATTCTTAATGATCTTGACGCCTTCTTCAAAATATAATTTTTCTTCCGCATCTTTGTGTTCGGGGTCCGCCCATTCAATTTTAAGAGATTTTTCCTGGAATCGGTCTGTGTAAAAATTAATGACTTCATCGAGGGTGGGGTAGAGGGGGTTGTGCTCAAACATATATTTAAGCGCGGAGTGCACCAGGGTGCCAAACACCGCCTCAATGCGTTTGGGTGCTTTGATCTTATCGATGACCTGATATTTATACTTCCGAGGGCAGATCTTGTAGGTCTCAAGGGCGGAATACGACGTTCGCATTAACCTATTTTAGCACAAAACAACCCCCCGTCTGAAGACGGGGGGTTTTCCGGTCTATGTCTACCGGTAACTGTGTCGCGGGGAGACCTTGCCGGCCAAATTCTTTAAGACTTTATCTGGTCCATCGATGGCCATACCAAGAAGGAAAAGTGGCCATAGAGGTGCGAGCACGAGACACATCCAGCTCGCTGTCAGAAAAAACGTACTCACGGTCTTTTCCTTCTTGTAAAACGAAACGAAAATAACTGCAAACACTAGGCCAAGCCTAATGCCCACTTCAAGGTAGTTTTGCATTCTGTGCTCCTCCTAAGGTTAAAAAGGATTTAACAAAAAATGGAAACCTCGAACGTCCTTGTGGTATTATATCACAAACGTTACTTTTTTGCAATAGTATGTATACGTAGTATTGGCGTGGGGAACCCGCTACCTGGTATGATAATGCGGTGAACACTCAACAGAAGGAATTCGTCCATATAATAAAGCGATTTTATAGGAAAAACCGGCGTGACCTGCCGTGGCGGAAGACGACCAACCCCTACAAAATCCTGGTGTCGGAGGTGATGCTTCAGCAAACGCAAGTGTCACGGGTGGAAAAGAAATATCCTGAATTTTTGCACGCATTTCCGACCATGCGCTCACTCGCAAAAGCTCCTACCGCAGACGTATTGAGGGTTTGGCAGGGGATGGGGTACAATCGTCGCGCACTCGCATTGAAGAAGGCCGCAGAGGCCATTGTGAGCAAGTACAAAGGCAAAGTTCCCAACGACCCGGCACTCCTCGAGAAACTTCCCGGTATCGGTCCTTATACGGCACGAGCGATCTCTACATTTGCGTTCGATCAACCCGAGGTGTTCATCGAAACAAATATCCGGCGAGTGTACATTCACCATTTTTTCTCACTTGGATACCCGACGTCCAAGTTGGTACATGATACAGAAATCATGCTCCTGATCGAGACAACGCTCGATAAAAAGAATCCGCGAGAATGGTACTGGGCGCTCATGGACTACGGAGCGCACTTGTCTAAACAGGCCAAAAATCCCAATCGAAAAAGCGCGCATTACGTGAGGCAGTCAAAGTTCAAGGGGTCAAACAGGGAAGTGCGCGGCAAGATCCTCAAGCTACTGACAGAGCGCCGTATCGTCACTGAGTCAACACTTACAAAATCCATACCACATGACAATCTCGCGCCAAATCTCATCGCGCTCGAGCACGAAGGATTCATTCAAAAACATGGCAAAACCTATACAATCAAAAATTAGAGAGGCGCGAGCGCAAAAGGTACTTTCCGTACTCAAGAAATTGTTCCCTAAGGCGGGAATGATGCTTCGCTACTCCAACAACTGGGAGCTTTTGGTTGCGGTGGAGCTTTCTGCGCAGTGTACCGACAAAAAAGTGAACGAGGTGACCGAGAGACTCTTTAAAAAATACCGAACGCTTGAGGACTATATCAATGCGGACCAAAAGAAGTTCGAGCAAGATATTTTTTCTACCGGGTTCTATCGCAATAAAACAAAAAATATTCTCGCTGCGGCAAAATTTATTACAGCGCGTCACCATGGGAAAATCCCAAAGACGATGGGGGAGATGCTTGAGGTCCCGGGTGTGGCCCGCAAGACCGCCAATGTGGTCCTGGGCAATGCCTATGGGGTAGTGGAGGGTATAGCCGTCGATACCCATGTAAAGCGTCTGGTGAGGCTCTGGGGGCTTAGCAGTGAATCAACTCCAGAGAAGATCGAGTGCGATCTTATGACGATCATTCCAAAAAAAGAATGGTTCGACTTTACCTACAAAGTCATTGAGTACGGGAGAAAATATTGCCCTGCAGCTCCTCGACACGACCACACGCACTGCCCGGTGACCGCAGCGCTCGCGAAGAAGCCTTCGTCTGGAGGTGAATAGGCAGCATTATAGGGCGGGGTAGGAAAAGAGCTAACTTACGCACAATATATCTTTTGCGTAAGTTATGTTGAATTCTTTTAACCTACCACATAGATCAAGCACCCTGCCCACACCTGCAATGCCTCAAAAGGCGCCTGTCGCGCTATGGGAGCGCCGGAAGGTAGTCCATGGGGTCAAGGTATCCATTAAGCGCGCCTATAGGCATGGTATAGGTAGCATTGCATACTTTGCTTGGACGCGACTGCACACTTACTGCTTGGCTCGCGTACACACTTAAGTGCAGGTGCGGTCCGGTTGAATATCCGGTATTGCCACTGTAGCCGATCAGGTCACCCGCCTTCACTTGCTGTCCCTGCACAACCTTAATAAGCGAAAGATGCGCGTACGTTGAGGCAAGACCATTGTTGTGCCGTATGAAGACCCATTTGCCAAAGGATGCGCGAGGGCACGCAAGGTCAGTGTCGCCCGTGCCCTCTATGGTGCCATCTGCGCCCGCAAAGATCTGCGTGCCTATGGGCGCGTTGAAGTCCATGCCATTATGTCCCTTACCGCTATACGCACCGCTCCGCGCAAAATCAGTGTCGCCGAAGTACTGCGTGATCAAAATAGACGCAAGCGGCCACAAGAGCGGCGCAGAACCTTTCGCGGGCAAAAGTGATGGATTGATGATGGAGTGCAATTGAGCCTCGTAGTCGGTAAGCTCTTTTTCAAACGCATCTTTAAGCGCGATCTTTGCCGCGAGGATCTTTTGATAGTTGGCTTCCTTGTTTTTGGTCTGAGTGAGCAATTGATTCTTCTCCGTTTTACTTGAAGCAACGATCGCCTTACGATCCCCTAACTCTGACTGCAGCGTCGCGAGTGACTTTTGCTGTACCTGCTGTTGGGTTTTTTTATCCTGAAGATCGGTTCGGGTTGCCGTGAGATCAACAATATGGTCATGAAGCGCCTGCTGGAGCTGCTCGATCGCCGTAAGACGCCCCAAAAAATCCGCGAGTGATTCGTCTGAAAACATGACCTCGACAAGCGAAGATTGGTCCAATGCGTCCACCGTACGGATCATCGCCGCAATATCCTGCGTGCTCTGCCCAATATGCGATTCCGCATCCCCTATCTCGATACTTGTCTTTTGAATGCCATACGTCGTAGCGTCAAGTTTGTTTTGCGTAAGTTTAAGATCCGTTTCCAATTTTTTCTGCGTTACCGTTAAAGTGTTGACTACGCCCTTAAGGGTCTGCGCTTCCTTGCCGGTTTGCTCCACTTGTTTTTGATAGGTACTGATCTCCGCTTTGAGCTGATCGATGTCCGTGGCTTTACTTTGGATCTTTTGGTTGAGGTCAGTGATCGTATCGGCGGACACGACAGGAAAAGGGAAAACTCCCGAAAGCGCGGTAGCGCAGATCGTTCCAACTAAAATTTTTAAATATCGTGATCGGAAACATGCAACCATATAAATAGTATTACGTCGTTAATGCGCGTACCGCATGCGCAATACGCTCAAGGGTCTCGCTCTTTCCAATGACACCGGCAATAATGAACGGATCAGGAGAGCGCTCTTTCCCCGAGAGAGCGTAGCGGAGAGGCCAAAGAACCGCTCCCCTCCCCTCCTTCTCAGCGAACCCCCAAATCGCTCCCTTGACGCCCGGAGCGGTGAATTCATTGGGAGTCAAGCGCTCGAGAGCGTCAGCCACCGTCTCAAGGCGCATAGCGGTCTTCGCATGATCTCGCTCGTCTTTCCAGAGAAGCGACTCGGCGACATACCCCGGAAGCGCGAAAAAATAATCGTATTCTCCATTGTCGCACGCAACCTTGATCTCATGCAGTGTATGTGCACGCTCGATCATAATGGGGAGCATACTCCGCAATCGTTCTTCATTCCACTGTGGCATGAGTTTTAATCTCGGAGGAATGATCGCAAATACGTCTTCAAACAAAACTCCCGGTGAAAGTTTTTGGAGATATTGCCGGTTGATCCAGTTGAGCTTTTCCGTATTAAAAATAGCGCCGCCTTTTTGGATCTTGCTCAGATCAAACAATTCGGTCAGTTCATCGATGGAAAAGATCTCTCGTTCGTCTCCCGGATTCCACCCGAGAAGCGCCAAGAAATTGACGATCGCATCGGGGAAATATCCCAGATCACGATACTCGGTGAGCGCTACGGCACCATGGCGCTTTGAGAGCTTGGAACGGTCAGGCGCAAGAATGAGTGGCAGATGGGCATAGATCGGCCGCGGTGCACCAAGAGCCTCCCCTATCAAAACCTGACGTGGAGTGTTGGCGATCCCGTCATCACCACGGATCACATGCGTGACACCCATATCGGCATCATCGACGACCACGGCAAAGTTATACAGCGGCGTATCAAGATCTTTGGCAATGACAAAATCCCCGAGTTCGGTTGTGTCGACACTGATGTCCCCGCGTACCTCATCGCGAAACGTTACGAGCTTGCCCGGATTCTTGAAACGGATCACCTCCGTGCGCTTTCCCTCGCCGCCTTCTTCCGCAGAAACATATGCCGCGCCAGACGCGATCAGCGCCTCAAGCTGCTTTTTGTAAATTGCTCCACGTTCTGACTGACGCGCAAACTCGTCATGCGTGAAGCCGAGCCAGCGCAGTCCCTCAAGAATGTTGCTCTCGTATTCCGTGGTGGAGCGTTCCTTGTCCGTATCTTCAATACGCAGAATGAACTTGCCGCCGTGCTTGCGCGCATACAAAAAATTAAAGAGTGCCGTACGCGCGCTTCCCACATGGAGCACCCCTGTGGGGGACGGGGCGAATCGTGTGACGACAGATGAAGTGTGGTTTGATTCCATGATGTTATTCTTGAGGTTGTGCTTCCATGCGGCGGTGGTCAACGAGGACTGCAACGATCTGTTGCGTTATCTTTGCCGCGGCGTTGTCTTTGGCGAATGCCTTCGCAGCGGATGCCATACGCTTGCGCCGCTCCGGATCGTCCATGACCGCGTTTATTTCGGCGGCGAGAATATGCGGCGTAAGATTTGCCTCGTCGATCACTTCACACGCACCGGCTTTTGCATAAATATAGGCATTTTTGCGCTGATGATCTCCGTGCGCGATCGCAAGGGGGATCATGATCGACGGCAATCCCCACGATGCAAGCTCAAAAACGGTTGACCCGGCGCGCGAGATGACGAGATCGGCAATCCCCGCGGCTCGAACCATTGCTTCATCATTGAGATATGCCAGGGGCTTGTAACGATGCGCGTTGGGATTATTCTCAAGCGTCAACGCGGACGTCTGCTCCACTTCCGTGAGATTAAGCGGACCGGTCTGATGAATGAGCTGGTAGCGCTCGACGAGCTGAGGTAGGGCTTCCACGATTCCATCATTGATGACCTGCGCTCCTTGTGACCCACCCAACACAAACAGCGTGGGGAGTGCCGGATCAAGACCGAAAAATTCATGAGACCCTTCCCGGATCGGTGCTTGTATCTCATGACGGATCGGCGCACCAGTAAAAGCTGTTTTACCTTGAGGAAAATATTGAGCAGCTTCAGGATACGACACGGCGATCCGCTTGGCGAATTTCCCCGCCCAGCGGTTGACCCGCCCCGGCACGGCATCTGACTCATGAATGATCACGGGGATACGCAAGAGGCGCGCCGCGAAAAGTGTCGGGAAGCTCGCATACCCACCCTTCCCGATGACCACGTCAGGGTAGAGCGCAAAGAGCATGCCGATCGCGTGAACACAGGCAATGCCCGTCTTGAACATATCGATGATGTTTTCGGAAGATGCGGCACTGGTATAGGTACGCATCTTCCCCGTTGAGAGACGTTTAAAGATGAGGCGGTGCTCAAAGAGCGCCCGCTCGTCATAGGGCTTATCGGCGATAAAATACATCTGGACGTTGGCGATCCTCCGTTCCTCCAAAAGAGCCCCCAGCTCTTGAGCGATAGCGATGATCGGGTAGAAATGCCCCCCGCCTCCTCCTGCAAAAACTACTTTCATAATTGGAATAATATAATGATTTTTATGTTGATTTGGTCATGTACCGCGAGATATTCAGGACGATTCCCACCCCCACAAGCACTGCGAGCAATGCCGATCCGCCATGGCTTATGAACGGCAGCGGGACGCCCGTAAGAGGGAAAACACCGATCATTGAGGCAATATTAATGAACGCCTGCGTTACAATGAGTATAACAATTCCAACGACAACAAGTCCACTAAACTGGTCGGGAGCCCGCCGGGCAATCACGAGCCCGCGAGCTCCAAAAAGAAGGAACGCAACGAGGATGCTCATTGCACCAATAAATCCAAATTCCTCCGCCGCAACGGCAAAGATGGAATCTCCGACCGGCTCCGGCAGATAGTAATATTTCTGGAGACTTTTCCCGAAGCCGCGTCCTGATATTTGACCTGAGCCAACCGCGGTAAGTGATTGCTTGAGCTGATACCCTGCTCCCTGCACGTCCCGCTCAGGGTGGATGAAGGTCGTGAGGCGGCTCACCACGTGCGGTTTGACCGATGCAAACAAACCGAATCCAATGACACCTATGAGAACGATCATGCCGACATGCTTCCATGGTACTCCGCTGACAACAAGCATCGCAAATGTCGCAATGGCAATGATACCGAATGTGCCGGTATCCGGCTCCATGAGAACAAGTGCTCCCGTGACCGCCATCAACACACCAAACGCAATGGTTCCCTGCAGTGAACTTCGCGCACTCCCTTTTAGTTTTGAGAGAAACGCCGCAAAATAGATCACGACGCCCAACTTGAGAAATTCTGATGGTTGCACCGAAAACGGCCCCAGATAGATCCAGCGTTTTGCTCCACCGGACGAACCTCCTATCCCGGGGATGAACACAAGCGCGGCAAGGATCATGGTGGCGATCAACAACACGAGTGCGTACGATCGCCAGAAGCGATACGGAATGTATGATGCCGCAACACACCCCACCCCCCCACAGATCAGCCCGAAGACGATCTGACTTATCAGGATATTGGAGAATACCTCGCTCCCCTTCTTCGCAAAGATGCCCAGTGACGCTGAATAAAAAATAATAAGTCCTCCCATGATGAGCGCGAGGAGGAGGATAAGCAGTTGTTTGTCGACACCGTGATCACGCATAGGAGTACCTGTTAGCCCATCAGCGCGATGATCATGCCGATGATCGCAAAGATCACCGAAATTATCCAAAAGCGCATGGTCACTTTATACGACGGCCAGCCGAGTGCCTCGAAGTGGTGATGGATCGGCGCCACCAAAAATATTTTTTTTCCGTTGCGGAATCGTTTGGAAAGCGTCTGAATGATCACGGACCCGGAACTCACAAAAAGCGGTAGCGCAATAATGGGCAAGACAGCGACCTCATGCGTAAGGAAGGCAACCACCGTAAGAGATGTCGTAAGCCCCAAGATCCCCGTCTCAGACATGTAAAAACGAGCGGGGGGAATATTAAACCAAAGAAACGCCAATGTCCCCCCGACGATGACCGCGCAAAATGCCGCAAGATCGATGTAATTTTCAAAAAATGCAATACCGGCGTATGCAGAGAAGATGGCAGCCATCACTCCACCGGAAAGACCGTCAATGCCGTCGATCACCCCACCGGAGAACAGCGCAAGCATGACAAGCATAAAGAATGGAATGAATGCCCATCCAAGATCAACTTCTCCGGCAAACGGAATTGCGATTGATGTGACGTCAAGCTTGAACATGAACCACCACGCACCAATGAACCCGATAAGCAGCACCAGGGCAATGCGCTTCTTTAAAGCGAGTCCTCCGGCAACATATCCACCCTTCCCCGCGACCTGAAGCAAGTCGTCCGCAAGTCCAATAAGTGAAGCGGTAATAAGTACAAACAGCGGCAACCATGTCTGACTGCGACTGAGAAAATCAAGTTTCTGTGTCACAACACTGGGGAACAAATGAGAGATCATCCAAATAATTGCGATGGTCAAAAGTGCACTTGCCCAGATGATGATCCCGCCCATGCGCGGCGTTTTTTTAACCTCGTCTTTGTGTAATGATGCAGAAATTGGAGCGGCTCCCCCATCAAGCGCTTTCTGTACGCTCTGCTTCTTCCACGCCTTATGTTTGTAGAGATAATGAGTGAGAATGGGCGTGATGGCAATACCTATAAAGAAGGCTATCGCCGCCGGCGCAAACACTTTCACTACATCTATGATCATTCCTATAGTATACCCGGCAGCGAGAGATATGCAAAAATGGCTTTTTGCTATTGCACTTTAAGATTTTTCCCCTCCGCAGAAATTGTTGCAATGGCCGCGCGGGTGAGTGCCTCGATGTCAGAGAACCTCCCCTCTGTGGTGGAGGCAAGAACAACGATCACCACGGGGCGACTGAGTCCTGCGTCAACAATAACGGCAAGATTCCCTCCTGCCAGAGACGTATACCCGGTCTTTGACGCGATGATCCCGGGAATATCCAGAACACGCTCGTTGGTATTCGTTGCCGTGTGCGAAAAAGCTTCAAGCGATGAAACCGTTACGGCGGCGGATGAAGTATCATTAAAAATTTCCGGATGAGTACCCAGTGCGTACGAAAAAAGTTGTGCGGTGTCGCGCGCCGAGCCATACGCTCCAGCTTGCGCATCATCACGATCAAGTCCGGTTACGCTCAGGTATGACGTCTCCGTAAGCCCGAGTGCTTGCGCACGCTCGTTCATTTTTAGCAGGAAGGCTTTTTCCGGAGAAGCCCCGTCATTTATGGGCGCATCTCCTGCAGAATGTTTCAAGGTGCGCCCGACTGATGCTGCTATGGCATGCGCGCCATCGTTGGATGATCCAACCAGAGTAAGCGCGAGAATATCACGCAGACGAAACTGCTCTGACGAGCGGAGTCCTGAGTCCCCCTCAATAGCAATGTCTGCGGGGCGAATGGTAACCAGTGTGTCGCGCGAAGATTCTTCTGCGGCAATAAGCGCTGTCATTATTTTTGTAACGGAAGCCAGAGGAAGCCGCGTGTTGGCGTTTTTTTCAAAAAGTACGTTGCCCGTGGCGATATCGAGGACATAGGCGGCGCGCGCATCAAGAGCAACATCGGCAAAGGGGTCTTTTGGGGCAACGAAGGCTGGCGGTGTGGCTACGCGAGGGGGATACACCTTTGCGAGCGTGGAGCCTTTCTCTGGAGCTGCATCTTTTTGGAGTATTGCTCCTCCTACGGTCGCGAGAAGGACAAGGGCAAGAGCAAATCCAACACGCACAGACTGAGGCGGAAATCCCTCGAGATCGAAGCCGTGCTGGGGAGTTCCCCGTTGAGGCTCTTCCTTGTATTCATTGTTGTAATTAAATTCATCACTCATGCGTATTCTCATCTTTATTTTCTGAAGAAGTATCGTCCATACCGACCTCACCTTCGTCACCGTATTCATCATCTATCTCAAGTTCTTCGTCAGCTGAAAAAACCTCAGGTGACGCTGCCTGTTCCGAAGGCGTGCCCGCCTCAAACGTGACGAGCTCATCTCGTATAGCGGTAAAGTCGGGCAGGTCCTCCGGCCGCGCAACGCCCAAATGCGAGAGGAGGTCAAAGGTCGGGCGGTACCGCGGCACACGTGCGTTCACACCCCCCTCAACACGCTCGATCAACCCACGCACGAGAAGCGAACGCACAATGAACGCCGAGTTCACGCCGCGAATGTGGTCGATCTGGCTGCGGGCGACCGGGCCGCGGTAAAGAACGATCGCAAGAGTCTCGATCCCCGCCTTACCGATCTCACGCGAAAGTTCTTCTTTGAGGAGTCGCTCGATCAAGGCGCTCGCGGGCTGTGCAGTGGCAAGCATTGCGGCGCTATTCGTCCGCATGAGCGCGAGCCCACTGCCCGCGAGGTGCTCCTCGAGCCGCGCGAGAGCCGCGGTGACCTCCTCCCCGCTCACCCCGAGCATTTCGGCAAGCTTCGCCTCCGTTACCGGCTCGGCTTTGTAAAATAAAATTGCTTCGATCTGAAAATGAAGTTCCATATTGATCTATCGATACTGCGGCACACCCACATCCTGCGCTTCAATGGAGATGTCCTCGAATGTCGCGTGCTGGATGACATCGATCACGCCTTGCTTTGTCAATTCAAGAAGTGCAAGAAATCCGATGATCACCTCTTTCTTTTCCTTCTCTCCCCCACCGACGAAGTCCCGGAAACTCATCTTGAGCGCCGCGGCCACACGGTCGCGCAGCCGATCCATGGTTTCCTCAATACTCACGATGCGCTTCACGATGACCTTGGGGAGCACTTCTACTTTAGGGAACCGTCCGACCACCTCACGGATGGCGAGCACCAATGCCCCAGGGTTCGTCTCCGCGTCCGGGGCAAACACCGTAGCGCGCGTGCCTCGATCACGTCGAGCAAACAGAAACTCTGTGCCAAAGCGCTCGTGGAGCGTATGTGCCAGCGTACGATACCGCTCATAGAGCTTGAGCCGTCGTTCGAGGTCGTCAATACTTGATTCCTCCTCACGCGAAAGCGTGAGTGTCGGCAAGAGCGAGCGTGATTTAATGAGCACCAAAGTTGCGGCAACGAGCAAGAACTGCGCGGTGTCCTTAAGCGGCATGTCGGCGATCCCCCGGACGTAGACCAGGTAGTCGTCCGCGATCTGCGAAAGCGAGATCTCGTTGATGAGCAGTTTGCGCTTTTCAATGAGCGACAAAAGAAGGTCAAGCGGACCCTCAAAACCCGTAGTTTTTACCTGAAATGCCGTATCCATTGGGCTATCATACCATACCAAGAGCACCGGCACAGCAGTCAACTACGGCAAATGCGCGTGGTCGTTCCAGGAAATGAGCTTCCAGTGAGTTTTGCCACACGACACGCAGGGGCCGTAGTCAGCGATGGTTATCCCCGTATTTGCAGTCGGTGTCGCATGAGAAAATTTCCTAAATACAGCTGGCTCAAGTTCCTCACCGAAAATCATACACATCATGAGCATACGCATAAAAATGCTGTGTGATACAACAACCAAATGCTCATCTGAATGGCTTCCAATGAACCGCAATGCTTCAAGGGCGCGCTGTTTCAAATCATTGAAACTTTCATCATCGGAGTACTTCCAGTCTGGGTTATCTCCATTCTCCTTTCGCTGCCGCGTATACTCTTGGATAAATTGGCTATCGTAGTGTTCACCGGCATACCCTGTTGGGTATCTACGTTCTACAAAAAGCTCGGATGATTCAACCGGCAACCCAAGGCATTCGCTTATGATCTTTGCGGTTTGCTGTGCACGAACAAACGTACTCGCGATAATTCTTGTATTGGGGATATTTTTGAGACGCTTCGCTACAAAAGCCGCCTGTCGCTCTCCATGCTCAGTAAGCAGAGCTTCTCCCCCAAAATTAATACGTTGAACATTTTCTTCACTCTCTCCGTGCCGAACAAAATACACCCTCATGTTAATTGCTGTCCGGTTTAGAAAGCAGTGTGTCGATACGGTTGAGGTCGCGGGGAAAGAGCGTTGCTTGCTTCACGTTCTCAATCCCCAAGAGCTTCGCCGTGAGCCGCTCAAGCCCGATGGCAAGTCCACCTTCGGGGGGCATGCCATACTTGAAGGCCTGCAGATAGTACGAGAATTTTTCCGGCTTGAGTCCCCATGCTTTGATGTTCTCAACAAGCTTGTCGTACTCGTGGATACGCTGGCCACCCGTCGTGATCTCCACTCCGCGAAAAAGGAGGTCGAAGCTTTTGGTGAAGCCGGGGTCTGCCTCATCCTCGTAGGTATAAAATGGACGCTTCTTCACCGGATAGTGCGTAATGAAGGCAAAGTCGGAGCCGAATTCCTTCTTGGCATATTCAGAAAGCCAGCGCTCATGCTGCGGCTCAAGGTCGGGCTCCTTGGTGCAATCCTCACCGAATTCTTTTTTGATGATCTCCTGCGCCTCGCGAAGCTTCCAGGTGGGGATCTTCTCCCCTACTGTAGGGATTTCTGCCTTAAAGAGTTTGAACTCATGCGTGCAGTCCGCCGCAAGCACTTCGGAAAGATACGTCAAAAACCGCTGCTCGAGCGCCATGATATCGGTGTGGTCCTTGATGAAGCCCATTTCCAGGTCAAGACTTGTATATTCATTGAGGTGGCGCGTGGTGCTGTGCTTCTCGGCTCGATACATGTTGCCGGTTGCAAAGACACGCTCAAAAACCCCCACAAGGATCTGTTTGTAGAGTTGTGGACTCGTCGCCAAGTACGCCGTGTGGCCAAAGTACTCCACGGGAAATACCGCAGCACCCCCCTCTGCATCACTACCGGTGAGCTTAGGAACCTGTGCCTCGGTAAATCCTTCTCCGATCAAAAATTCTCGGAACGCATTGATGATGCGTGCCTGTACGCGGAATACCGCCTGCACCTCTTGACGGCGGAGCGTTAAGGGCAAGTTGTCAAGATACGTGTCAAGGTTGAGCTCTGAGTCCTTGTCGAAGGGTAGCTCTTCCGCGCGCGCGAGTACTTTGATCTCCAGCACTTCAATTTCAATAGCGCCTGTCGGCAAGTCAGCATTCACCATTTTTTCCGGACGCTTATTGACTTTGCCGCGGATCTCCACGACCCACTCAGGGCGCACCGTCTGAGCAGCCGCATGCGCTTCTGCGTTGTTGGGCAATGCAACCATCTGTACGAGCCCGCTCTTGTCGCGCAGGTCAATAAAGATAAGCTTGCCGTGGTCGCGCCGTACGTCGATCCATCCCGCGATGGATACTTCCCCCCCTATCTTCCCCGGCAGATCGTTAATGTATGTTCGTTCCATAATTAATGTGATTCGTTTTTGAGAGTTAATCCTATTTTTTCGCGCACATCCTGCATGGTCTTTTGTGCTTCAGCACGAGCTACTTCTCCCCCCTCTCGCAAGATCTGCACGACCATGTCAGGGTCACGAGCGAGATCCTCGCGACGGCTGCGCAAAGGCGCTGTGAATGCGCGGATGTTATCAATCAAGATCTCTTTGGACTCTTTGTAACCGATGCCACCCTCCGTGTAGCGCTTGCGGAGCTCCGGGAGGTCAGCGCCACTCACGAGTTCATGGAGTGCAAACACCTTGCAGGTGGCGGGATCCTTGGGCTCATCCACTCCTTTTGAGTCGGTCGGGATCGACATGACCGCTTTCTTGATCTCCTCGTCTGAGACGAACAGCCCAATGACATTGCCGTAACTCTTGCTCATCTTGCGTCCGTCGGTGCCGGGGACCGTCTTCACGTCTTCAAGAATGAGCGGCTCGGGAATCTTGAACGTCTCGCCGAATACGCGATTGAACTTTTGTGCCGTGTCTCGTGCGATCTCGATATGCTGCTTTTGATCAAGACCGACCGGCACCACATCAGCGCCGTACATGAGAATATCCGCCGCCATGAGAATGGGGTAATCAAAAAGCCCGACGTTGACGCCCCTATACTTTACTTCTTCTAGGTGCTCATACATGTCTTTGAGTTTTTCCTCGGTCAGTTCTTCTTTCTTTTGATGTTCATCTCCAAGCATACTTAACAGAAGATCCTCGTTTTTGTTCGTAGCATCCTTGAACGCATGTGCACGCATGAGATACGGCACCGTGGTGATGGTGTTAAAGATCCACGCAAGCTCAGCCACCTCTGACACGTCAGACTGGAGGAACAGGGTTGTTTTCTTTGGGTCAATGCCGATCGCGAGGTAGTCCAATGCGAGGTCTAAGGTAAGCTTGCGGAGGAGCGCGCCGTCGGAGACGCTGGTGAGGGCGTGGTAGTTGGCGATAAAGATGAACTGACGGTATTCATCCTGACGGTCCACAAACTGGCGCATCGCGCCAAAGTAGTTGCCCAAATGCACCTGCCCGGTCGGTTTGACCCCTGAAAGCAATGTTTTCTTCATTTCCACATACTACCAGAAAATGCCCCTGACACAAAAAAACAGCGGGTCCCGAAGGAACCCGCTGTGGTTAGGGTGGAGATAGTTTCTCCACAAAGGTTTGACTACGAAATAGCGAGGGTTGAGCGTGGACTGCGCCCGACAGCCACGAGACCGAGAATGCCGGAGGCGAAGAGCCAAGCTGCTGCCGGCACGGGTACCGATGACACGGGCACCTGTGCTATGGCCAGCATCTCCTGCGAGACGTCGAGAGGATTCGGTGTATACACCATCATCCCCGAGAACACACTGGCGTCATGTGCCCCACTTGTCGCCTGCGTCAGATAGCTCTGCGCAAGCGAATCAAGGGTAACCGCTCCAGGCGTCATGATGTTCCAGATCGCCAAATTGATGGCTCCCTGGTCTGTGGGCGTTGCCGCAGGCAGTATCGCCTGTGAAAAAAGCCACCCGACTTGACTGTACTTCACCGGATCGGGCCCGAACTTGCCGGCACCTCCGATGAGAGCACTGGCGTCATTGGCATCAGCCGTCCATGTCTGACCAATGTGACTGTGCGTGAAAAAGTCGTCACACATCATCAGCACGGGCAGCCCATCGATCGTCCCGGTGTAAAACCCGGCATACACACCGTTGGTCACGATGCTATTGCCGACTCCGGTGAGCT
>MHUS01000010.1:77379-81037 GCA_001823505.1 Candidatus Yonathbacteria bacterium RIFCSPHIGHO2_01_FULL_51_10
GATCGTGGCAGCACTCGCTGCCCCCGCCATTATAAAGAACAGCAATGCCGCCACTGCGGCAGTAATTTTCCTTTGCATTACAAACCCCTTTTTGTTGCGTTATTGGGACAATTCCCAGTCTCTTTTTACACTATTTTTGCTTTTTTGTCAATCTCCGCAGAAATACCGTTATCGCGTAACAAAATACAGCGCCGCAAGAGAAGCGACAAACCACCCCAGGAGCGCCTCGGGGGCAGTCACAAAAGACCCGGCAAATGAAAATGGGAAGATGCTCGTCTCGGCAACGCGATACCCAGCGGCAAGGAACATCCCCGTGCTCACGACCGCAAGGATCCCCGCTTCAAGTATCTTGCTCACCGTGCGGGAAGAAAAATCGTCATGGATCACCCTCCCGAGCACCACGGTAAGCGCTGCGATAATTATAAAAAATCCTCCCAGGAGTACTGCTTCTTTCGTGCCCGAGGAGAGTCCATTACTGCCACGCACGATATTCATAAATGCTCCGCTCCCTCCCGCCGCGGCAAGAATGCCCACGAGAAGTGAGATGGATTTTCCCTTCCCGCGCATGAGCGCGTAGGCAAAAAATCCAAGAGCCAAACCACCCCACAAAAGCATCGCGGCGGAGATGCTGACCGCGGAACCCAACACCGACGCATGGAGGGTTTGATGAAGCATGGTAAATTACATCCCTTCTTTACGAAGGTCCTCAAGGAGCGTCTCCGCCTTGCGAGAGATCTTTGCCGGCATCTTGATAGCAAGGGTGATCAGCATGTCGCCGCGACGATGACCGCCCAGTGGCACCCCTTTGCCGCGCACGCGAAGCACTTCGCCGAAGTTCACTCCTTTGGGAACCTTGAGACTGATGTTGGGTCCGTCGATGGTCGGTATATCATAGGACGCACCGAGCAGCGCGTCAGAGAGCTTGATGTCAAGATCCATGATGATGTTGCTCCCCTCGCGGCGAAACACCTTGTGGCGCTCCACGTGAACCTTCACATAAAGGTCTCCGGCTGAGCCGCCGCGCACGGCCTCTCCGGCGCCGGTAAGGCGGATCACCTCACCGTTATTGATGCCCGCAGGGACCTTGATGTTGATCTCTTCCTCGCGGCGGTGCACGCCTGCGCCATGGCATGTCGCGCAGGGATCCTCAGGGACTTTACCTTTACCAAAACAGATGTCGCACGCACGCACGGTAGTGAACGTGCCGATGAATGATGAGCGTGCCTCGCGGATCTTGCCCATGCCGTTGCATGTTTCGCATTTTTTTTCTTTCGTGCCGGGCTTTGCGCCGCTTCCCTTGCATGTCTCGCAGACAGCGGTTTTGGAGATCAGGACCGAGCGCTCGACGCCGAAAATACTCTCGGAGAAACTCACGGTGATGTCGATTGAGATATCACGTCCGCGATGCTCGCGTGGCTGTGCTCCACCGCCAAACATCCCACCAAAGATATCTCCGAGATCAAACTCTCCATTGAATGAACCGTCAAAACCCTGGAATCCTGAGAAATCAAAACCTTGTGCTCCTCCCGGTGCACCGCCGGCATTGAACGTCTGCCCATAGGTGTCGTATTCCGCGCGGCGCTTCTCATCAGAGAGCACCTGGTATGCCTCACTCACCTCCTTGAAACGCGCTTCATCTCCGCCCGATTTGTCGGGATGATACTTGTGGGCAAGCTTGCGAAAGGCCTTTTTAATATCCTCAGAGGAGGCCTTCTTGTCAACGCCGAGAATGTTGTAATAGTCCTTTGACATGGCAATTTAATACCATAGAGTATACCACACATGGGCGGAAAAGTCCTTGCGGGTATACTTTCCGGACTTTAGGGGATTGTGCTCACACAAAAAGACAGGCCCGAGGCCTGTCTTTTTGGGAATATTGATATTTTCCATCTCCCCACTACTTCCCCTCCTCCCCTTCTTTGAAATCCGCGTCGCGGATGTTGTCCTCTTTTTTAGGTTCAGCTTCAGCGCCTGGAGCGGCATCTCCCGCAGGAGCGCTCTGCGCCATGGACTCGCCGATCTTCTGCATTGCCAGGGAGAGCTCCTCTGATGCTTTCTTAAGGGCGTCGATATCAGCCCCTTCTTTTGCTTTTTTGAGCTCGACAACCTTGGCCTCCACGTCTGCACGGACAGTTGCGGGAACTTTGTCTCCCGCATCGCGGAGCGCCTTCTCTGCGGTATAAGCAAGCTGCTCGGCCATGTTCTTGGCCTCGATCAGTACACGCTTCTTTTCATCCTCGGCGGCATTCGCCTCAGCCTCGTGCTTCATTTTTTCAATATCTTCCTTGGAGAGTCCCGAGCTCGCTTCGATGCGGATGGATTGCTCCTTGCCGCTCGCTTTCTCCTTGGCCTTCACGCTCAAGATGCCGTTGGCATCAATGTCAAAGGTAACCTCCACCTGCGGCATGCCGCGCGGCGCCGGAGGGATACCATCCAAGATAAAGCGGCCGAGCGATTTGTTGTGGGACGCCATGGGGCGCTCACCCTGCACGATGTGGATCTCCACGGACGTCTGGTTGTCCGCCGCGGTAGAGAACGTCTGCGATCGTGATGCAGGAATGGTCGTGTTCTTCTCGATCAGCTTCGTGGCAACACTGCCCATCGTCTCGATACCGAGGGAAAGCGGAATAACATCAAGGAGCAAAACGTCCTTCACATCTCCCTGGAGGATCCCCGCCTGAATAGCGGCACCGGCTGCCACAACCTCATCCGGGTTGATGGTGCGGTTGGGTTCCTTGCCAAAGAGGTCGCGCACGGCATTCACGATCGCGGGCATACGCGTTTGCCCACCAACGAGGATTACCTCGTTGATATCGGCGATCTTAAAGGGGGAGGCGGCAAGAGCGCGCTTCGTGATCTCGATCGACTTAGCGATATATTCGGAAGAAAGCTGCTCGAGTGCCGCACGGGTGAGTTTGAGTGCGAGGTGGCGAGGGCCTGACGCGTCTGAAGTGATGAAGGGGATATTGATCTCCGCCTCCATGGTCGTGGAAAGTTCGTGCTTCGCCTTCTCTGCCGCTCCCTTGAGGCGCTGGAGCGCAAGCATGTCCTTGGTCACGTCAATTCCCGACTCTTTCTTGAATTCATCGGCGATCCAGCGAATGATCTTTTGGTCGATGTCTTCTCCGCCCATGTGCACGTCGCCGTCAGTTGAACGCACTTCAATGGACTGCTCACCATCCACATCAGACACTTCAAGCACGGACACGTCAAAGGTGCCGCCGCCAAAGTCATAGACAACGATCTTCTCATCTTTCTTTTTATTAAAACCATACGCAAGAGCCGCAGCGGTAGGCTCGTTGATGATGCGCTTCACATTAAGACCCGCGATCTCGCCCGCGTCCTTGGTCGCCTTGCGCTGAGAGTCGTTGAAGTATGCAGGCACAGTGATGACCGCATCGGTGATCTTTTCGCCAAGCTTCGCCTCAGCATCCGCCTTAAGCTTCTGAAGCACCATAGCGGATATCTCCTCAGGACGATAGAATCGATCCCCCATCTTTACCTTGACCCCTCCCTGGTCGCCTGCGGCGATCTCAAAAGGAGAGGTCTTCACATCACGCTGCACGCCCTCGTCGGAAAAATTATGACCGATGAGACGCTTGATGCCATAGAGCGTACTCTGTGGATTCGTGACGGCCTGGCTCTTGGCAAGGAGGCC